>JAEYPA010000067.1 GCA_023411225.1 Bacillota bacterium | reverse complement strand
AGTTCGTCAACTATCCTAACAGTTTAGTGTCGTAATAGTTTTGGACATATAAAAAGCACCTACATTCCTGTAAGCACTTGATTTTGAGCATAAAAATACCACCTAACCATAATCGATTAGATGGTACTATATTACTTCTATTTCCTTTATATCTGACTCTTCAAATTCTACTAGTCGGTTATCTTGGTCTCTTATGATAATGCTCTCATTCTCTGATTCATTATCCTCCGGAAAGGTGTAATCTTCAACAAGACCAAGATATTCTTTATTAGTCGAACTCTTAATTTTTACTCGTTTGTTATAATATCTTTTTAAACTCATCTCAACTACTCCTTTCTAGGTACAATATGTGTACCGGTTTTTGAATAATGCAAGGTTGCTTTACTTGTCTCTGATTTATCTCCAGTTTCTATATCGACATTTACACCGATTTTCTTATCTGCAACAACCTTCTCTTTGTTATTCCACTCTCCGTTAGGTTTATATACTAACTCGCCAGTTCCATGAAGATCATCAACAAGCCTTTGAATGCTTTCAATATCACCATACATATAACTTTTGCCATCAATATAATCCTTAGAGCCTACAATATGACGATTTTGTTTGTTCTTATTTACTGCTAGTTTAATACTTCCATCATTTACTTTTTGCTCTATGATACTATTGCTTACCTTAATTATACCATCATTCCCATAATTTTCAATAAGCATCTTGTTCCACTCTTTTTTTCTGGCACCATACACTCTCTTGTTATTTGGATCTAAGGAGTATTGTTCTAACCGTCCATACTTCTCAGCTTGTCTCTTGGCATATTGCTGCTCCTGATTAGCCTTATATTTGCCCTGTATCTTCTGCAGCTCCTTAGCAGTATAAGGCTCCGGTTCCTCAGATATTCCCTCAAAGTATGTTGAGTGAACATCCTTGCAGTTAGGATGATATAAGCCTAATTGAATGGCTCTACTCATTAGTGGGTAATCTCCATCCTCAGCGCTACCACCAGACCACACATCATCTATCAGTACTTTTCCAACAAAAGGTAAGCACTTGGGGCAGGCATTCCCTCGCTTATTGATTCTAACAAGGTGCTCACCCCATTCCTGACGCTTCTCACCTTCACCTACAAGGTAAGCTCTTTTATTGGCCGTACGAATGGCCATCTTTGAATAGAATTGCATAGAGTGCCTTGCTCCATTAGCATATTCTATACACTGTATTCCTCGGCTAAGGAAGTCCTTTGTGGCCATATCTACTGCTTGTTCATAAGTTCCTGCTCCTGTGTTGGCATATACCTGGGCGTTATAGATTATCTTTCGATACTGATCATTTGCCTGTCTAAGCATTGCCTGTTCGGCCTTAATAAAGTCTTTCTTAGTGGCATTAGCAAGAGCATCCAACTTACGAGTGTTCAACTTGAAGAATTCCCCCGAAACACCTTTAGGCACCCTTTTAAGATTGGCACCTTTTTTGATAGCATTCAGTATTCTTATTTCCTCATTCATGCTACCAGCTGCGCGTGCTGCTTTAATCATTCCATCAATGGAGCTGTTGATATCACTAAAAGTAGACTGGAACTTCTTTCGATTCCTTTTTTTATACTTCTCCAAAGCTTCGAGCTGCCTTACTTGCCACATATCCCAATTGTATCCCTCAGCCAATTCCTCCGCTTGATGACGGCCCATGTTCCTCATCATAGAAGCCATTAGTTCATCTTCTATAGACTTAAAGGCTTTCTCAATGTCATACTCATCATTGAACAACTTCACCACCTACATTCTCAGCTGCTTGTTCGAAGTATGTCTCAGCTACATCTCTACTAATACCAAGAGTACTTGAAATAATAGATATGCCCTCTCCTCTTGTAACCGTTCCTTGTTTAACCATTGAAATAACATTCATTAGTGAACTGATTTGAGCTCCATTAAGCGTTGATGTAGTAGTTGTATCTCCTTCTGGTTGAACATCTGTATTGAACTCACCCGCTTCTGTTGTGATAGTCGGCTCTTCCATAGTTGCTATGCCTTGTTCTTCTTTCAGTCTTGCTACCTCTTCCGCCTTCCAAGTCTCATCCTTAGAATCTCCATAGAGTTCATCCACAGCTGCTTCCAAACTCATGATACCACCTGTCTTAGCCTTTGAAACTGTCTCAACCTGTGACTCAAAGGAAGGATTGGCATACTCACCAAATGGTACTTCTATCACAATATCTTGACTAGGCTGTTTGTTATACGTTGCATAGGATTTCATCACATTATTTATAAACTCTGGAAGAATGTCCTGCAACACACCTACAATCTTATTGCGTGTATAAAGAGTAGCTTTCTCTTTCTCCCTCTGGGCCTCAGCATTGTCTAGCTTCTTCACATCAATACCAATGGTAGAAGGACTAATTACCCCCTGTAGGCAGAGATCTAATGCTGTTACATAGGTACTTAAGTAGGATTCATGAGGGATGTTGCCTTGCTGTAAACTTATCTCATGCTTTGCACCTTCTTGCATTGGAGCATCAGTCTTTATGTACCGGTTATCAAATGCATTAGGTTGAAGTGGTTCCCCATTGTCCGGATTCCTTGGTATCATACTCTCAGGAATATACTCTTTAGTTCTATTAGCCCTAAGAGCATCCATCCATTGGCTCCATGCTTCATCTAGACTGTCAAAAGCATCACATTTTCCATCATAGATTGACTTGCCTCTGCCTTGCCACTTGGAAGAATCAAAGAATTTAATAGGTAATGCCATCATAAAGTCATCCTGCCACATTACATTAACCAATTTCTCGGTCTCTGGTATAGATTTGATATCACATTCCCTACCACCTTTAGTAAGAGTGTAATTCACATACCCTTTACCATATGTTTCAAGTAGAATGTATTCCTGGTCTGTGTGCTTGTAGATAGTCTTAAATATAATTTCCTTTACACGGCCTCGGTCATAGATAATATCAATCCTATCACCCGGATAAAACTCTAAGATAGGATACTGTGAAAGCACTGTATCAAAAGAGATTTTAAAAGCTCCATCACCAATGTAAAGTGTTTCTGCTACTGCCTTAGCAACAAGCTCTTCAAACTTATTGTCCTTTGCAATAGCCTCCCATTCTTCTTGTTTAGATTCAAGTTTAATGTCATTCATGTCAGCTACAACTATATTAGCTAATGTATCAACGATAATACCAGGAAGCCCCACATGAATCTTACGAATCTCCATCCCCCTAGTTGGTACTGCTTTCCAGAACCTTGTACTATCACCAGGTAACTGTTTGTACATTTGAGATATTTCTTCACTATCTCCTCTATACCAGATACGATTCTTGATTGCATTGCCCTCATAATCCAAGGTCTCTTGAATCTGAATGCTGTTAGCCTGAGCAGGCTGCACGCGCAAAAACGTTCGTATACCATTTCTAATCTTGTCCATTATGTTCATCATTTCCCTTCTTTCTAACTATAGCTCCATTTGTATCCGCCTGCTGTCCTCAGATAATTATTACAGCACTTGTTTATACTCTGTCTTACTATTCCTAATTTCTTAGATGCTTCAACAGCACTTGTCCATTCTTTGATAAGGTTTCCACATACATCATACTGATAAACTGTCTTTGACATCTTGTCAGATGCTCTCTTATTCCTTGTGCCATATCTTGAATTATATATTCTATCACACCATTCCAGATTATCAGCTGAATTATTTTCCTTATTCTCATCCATATGATTTACCTCATCATAATTACTATCGTTGTATAAGAAAGCTGACACTACTAGTCTGTGTACAAGAAAAAACACATTCATTCCATCATCGCTAAGCACAACATATATATAACCATCTTTTGTTTTCCTTTGAGTAAGTATTTTATCACTCACTTTTCTACCTATTGTGTCAAGCCGTTCTAAACTCTTTACTCTGCCTAAATTACTTACTTGATATCTTCCTTCATATCCTTGTATATCTCTCCATTCTTCCATATCCTATCTCCTTTTCATCATAAAAGAGATAGGGCGGTCGGAACATGCCCGACACATGACTTTCCCTATCTTACGAATGCTTATTTTCTTTCAATGCCTATCTTGTCTCTGTATGGAATCCAACCATACTGAGTACTATTAATCATATGATCATGTCCATCCTCTGGTTTATTATCCTTATCTTCCATCCAGCTGTAGGATTCTAATTCAGTAATATAGTTCTTACAATGCTCCAGCAGATAATAAGTAGGCTCTCTGTCTTGCTCATCATCCCACAACATCCATCCGAGCTGCAGGTTAATACGGTCAATAATCTCAACCTTCTTGTATGCCGGATTGAACATGTAAAGGCAATCATTATGAGCTCTTTTATACTTAGTGAACTCTGTAATGGTTGCCTGATCTGCAGAATCTATAAATGTATTTTTAGCAAAGCCCCATTCCTTACGGTTACGCTCCAGGAATGATATGTAGTTTACTACTGTATCCGATGGAGCTATCGGGTTTTCTAAATTAGCATTGTTGTATACCTTTTCATCCAGAAGAATATAACGGCCTTTATTGGTTATGGCTGAGAAGCTCATTGCAATTGTATCAGGTGACTTCTGACTGTATGCTGTATCAAGGCCAGATGTAAAGATTGCAAAGTACTCTTCTTGATGCCAGTCCTTTTGAATGAACTGCTTCGCCCATTCCTTAGATCTAACATGACGCTTACGTTCAAAGTTACTAAACACAAGCCCTGTTGCTCTACCACGTAGACCAAGTATCTTATTCTTCCAGAGCTTGGTATCCTTAGGTACATTAAGCTTGATTTGGTTTACCTTATCTTGCGATAATGCAATATTATCATCAAAAGAAAAGAACCAATGCACCCATCCAGGCTTTGGTTCTTCACATAACATATTATTAATTTCAGGAGGAGCATCATCCTTGTACTCCGGTAATGGTCTACTGCAGTTGATGTACTCCTTGTAGACCGTAAGGCTAGGATCATCCGGATTAAGTGTTGCCATGAAGTAATCACAGCGCATGGCTGCCTCTCGAATGAAGTCTATGTCAGCTGTATTAATCTCATCTATGTACAAACATCCATACTGTCCACCAAGAGCTTTCTGCCACTTCTTCTTATCCCCATAGCCCATGACATAGACCACTTTATCCCCGTTGTTGGTATGGAAGAGGATATGTGGTATCTTCTCCTCTTTGGTACCATTACCATTGTACTCAGTCAGGATCCCAAAGTCATCTATGATACCAAGGTCCTTGTTAATGATATTCTTCTCTGCAGTACCAGTATCCTTAGCAGCTATGATGTGATACTTCTTAGGCGATTCTGCAACCTTAAGCATCCACTTAAATATTCCTACAGTAGTCTTACCTGCAGCAGTGGTACCTTCCAAGAACTCGACAGAGGCATCATCATATCTTATAAAAGCCTTGTACTTTTCTGATAGCAGCAATGTCTCTTTGCTCATTACCCATCACCACGCATCTGCTGTATTACACCATCTAACTTATCCTTAGCCTGGTCGATACCAGACACTTCTAACCTATCCTTGAACATTCCAAGGTGCCTTCCAATCAACTCTAGAGCTGCTTTCTTATCGTACAACTTAACCTCTCGTTCAGTAATGTCTCCATCCTCTGTAGGTATCGTCTTGACCTTGATGCTCTGTATGCAGGCTGTATCATCTCTACAAGCGTCATTTTGTACAGTCGCTTCTCCAAAGTCAATTATATCAGCTGCATTTGCAAATCCTATCTTGGCCAGTTCGTTCAGAACTCTATCAGCTGTTATGCCGGTCCTTCTGGATCTAGCTGCCATTGCTTTCTTGATTGCTTCGGAAACTGAACTTTTCTGAACCAACTTGTATCCTATCTGCTCCGCTGTTTTTACTGAATATCCTGCTCGGATAGCTGCCTGTGTGGCATTTAAATCCGTAAGATACTCTTCTACGAATACTCTCTGCTTATCCGTTAACGTTGCCATTCAGGCTCACTTCCTTTCTTGTACTAAAAAAGCACCCTCGAAGGAGTGCTTTGAAGATTACTCTTTAACCCACCGGACAGGAATCG
>JAEYPA010000022.1 GCA_023411225.1 Bacillota bacterium | reverse complement strand
GACATAGTGATAGAATTATTATTTCTGATGGTAATTTTCCAGCGGAGTCCATGGGGAAGGATGCTATTGTAATCCGTTGTGATGGACATGGAGTACCTGAAATTCTGGATGCTATACTTCAGATTTTTCCATTAGATACCTATGTGGAGCATCCTGTTAATTTAATGGAGGTTATGCCTGGGGATAATGTGGAAACCCCAATCTGGGATACCTATAAGGAAATTGTGAAAAAACATGATCCTAGAGGTGAAAAAGCAATTGGTGGGGTGGAACGATTTAAATTCTACGAACAAGCTCAGACAGTCTATGCCATAGTAGCAACAGGAGAAACTGCATTATATGCAAATATTATGTTACAAAAGGGTGTAGTTACTGAATAATGCACAGGAATTAGGAGGAATTATATGTTAGATCATGTAGAAACAATCTTTGATGATATGACCGTTATGATGAAAAAATTAAAAAAGCCTACTTATAAAAAGAATATGGATGAGTTCCGTAAGAATCATGGTCATTTCTTCTGCGAAATGGTAGAGTACGTGGAACAGGAAGCTAATCATGAAGAAGCATCTAAGAAGATGGCAGAAATATTTACGGATAGCGTGCAAAAATGTTTTTCTAAAAATGGTAGAATCAAAGGTCGTACCCAAGCAGATCTGAATTTCTTCATGATTTATTATGTATTTCCTGCAATTCTTATGACAGAAAGTGAGTATGCTGATTTGATAGCAGAAGGCATTTGTAAAGAATGGGGTACCAGATTTAAAGATAGCTCAATAAGATATGCAGATTATGATACAATATATAATTCATTTAGAGGAAAAATATTTGGCATATTTTAGGAGGGAATTACGATGGAGAAGTATTTTCTTGCGATTGATATTGGAGCATCCAGTGGAAGGCACATATTAGGTTCTGTTAAAGAGAATAAAATAATACTTGAAGAAGTGTATCGTTTCTGGAATGGGATGGACGATAAAGAAGGAACACTTTGCTGGGATACAGAAAGACTGTTTGGTGAGATACTTGAAGGAATGAAAAGATGTGCTAAGTTAGGGAAGGTGCCTGAGAGTGTTGGAATAGATACTTGGGGTGTTGATTTTGTACTTCTTGATAGCAATGATCAGATTCTAGGCCAGGCGGTAGGATATCGGGACCATAGAACTGAGAATATGGACAAAGAAGTTTTACGTATCATCAATGAGGAGGAGTTATATGCCAGAACTGGAATACAGAAGGCAATGTATAATACCATCTATCAATTGATGGCACTTAAAAAACAACAACCTGAATATTTAAATTCTGCAGAAACTTTACTCATGATGCCTGACTATCTACATTTTAAATTATGTGGTAACAAAGTACAGGAGTATACAGAAGCGACAACAAGTCAGCTGATAGACGTTAAAACAAAAAATTGGGACTATGAATTAATTGAAAAACTGGGCTTTCCTCAGAAATTGTTCCAAAAAGTGTGCATGCCGGGGACCGTCATAGGTTCTTTAAGAGACGAGGTTGTAAAGGAAGTAGGATATAACTGCAAAGTAGTTTTGCCACCTTCTCATGATACGGCTGCAGCTATTATGGCAATCCCTTCAAATGAGGAGAATATATGCTATATTAGCTCTGGAACATGGTCTTTAATGGGAGTAGAACGGATGGAACCGAACTGTTCCATGAAGAGTATGGAAGCTAATTTTACCAATGAAGGAGGGTACCAGGGAAGGTATACTTACCTAACCAATATTATGGGCCTCTGGATGATTCAATCGGTAAGAAATGAGCTTGCTCCAACTATGGAATATGAGGAGTTATGTCAAAAAGCATCCATGGAAAGCATTGATTCTATTGTTGATTGTCAGGATACCAGTTTCCTTTCTCCAAAAAGTATGGTGACTGCAATCAAAGAATATTGTAGGAAGTCAAATCAACAAGTTCCCGTGACACTATATGAACTTGCTTCAGTGGTATATAACAGCCTTGCTCGCTGTTATGCTGACAAACTAAAGGAAATAGAAGATCTGATGGGTTTCAGCTACGATAGTATTCATGTGATTGGTGGCGGATCAAAGGCTGCATATCTGAATAAACTGACTGCCAGATATACAGGAATTACAGTGGATGCAGGCCCAGCAGAAGCAACAGCAATTGGAAACCTATTAGCCCAAATGATACATAGTGGCGAATTTCATACTCTGCAAGAGGCAAGAGCCTGCGTAGCAGAATCTTTTGATATCCATAGGTTTTCTTGTGATGATGGAAACTAATGGGATTTGATTGTGTTGAGGAGGGGTTATGTGAGAAAAAGAAAAAGTAGTATATCTACTAAATTGTTTACTTTAATCATTTTGTTAGTAGGGACAGCAATACTGTGCACAGTTTTGCTGACTTTTTCGTTGCTATCTATCGTTGATACAAGTGATGACATAATAAGTAATCAGGTAGAGATGAAAGAAAAAATATCAGAAATTTCCAAAGGTTATACCTATATAAATGGTCAGGTAGTGTCACATGTTTTATATAGTAATGAGAATACACTAGAGAACATTGAAACTGATATATCCGAACAATTTAAGGCATTAGAGGTCAATATAGAAGAATTTAAAGGACATCTCACTGAAGGAGATAGCAGGCTTCAAGAAATCACAGACTTTCTCGCAAAATATACTCAGTATAAAGAAACAGTAGAAAGCATTTTACGGTTCAGTAGAACTAATAAACCACAGGCTAGGACTGTAACAAGTACAAACCTTTCTTCGTTTAACAATAAATTGCAGGCACATTTGGATAACATTGAAAAGACAACAAAAGAAGACATGGATAAGGGACAAAATGAAATCAATCGTAGGGCGAAGCTCGTTCCTATTATTGTATTAGTTACGATTGCTACTTTGTTGCTTGTTACTGTAATTATTATTATATTTATTCGGAGAATGGTTACTAAACCTATCAGAAGTTTAACGAGGCAGGTAGGTGTTATAGTAGA
This sequence comes from Bacillota bacterium, assembly GCA_023411225.1. Taxonomy (GTDB): domain Bacteria; phylum Bacillota; class Clostridia; order Lachnospirales; family Lachnospiraceae; genus KM106-2. Next base: position 12,150 of record JAEYPA010000022.1, on the reverse strand, counting down.
GGATATTACACAGAATAAAGGCGATTTAACAAAGAGAGTGCAGATTAAATCAAAGGATGAGCTGGGAAGACTGGCTCTGGCTATCAATGATTTTATTGAGCAGTTGCAGCGTACCATTTCAGCATTAATCACTAGCTGCTCAGACCTTGTTAAGCAGCAGGAAACGGTAGAAAGCAACGTTAACAAAGCCAACAATGGTGCCAAGAATACCACTGTTACTTTGGAAGAGATGGCATCTTGTATGCAGGAGGTAGCCGCTACTGTATCCAGTGTAGCCAATGATACCCTCATTGTAGAGTCAGGGGTAAAGAAGATGACGCAGACTGCCCTAGACGGTAGGGAATACGCAGAACAGATTAAGCAGGAAGCGGAATTTGTAGAAAAGCAGGCAATTGATAATAAAGAAGATGCCATTACAATTATTCAGAATATGGATGAGACATTAAAAACCAGTGTGGAAAATAGCCGGAAGATATCAGCGATTACAGAACTGACATCGGAGATACTGGAAATATCAGAGCAGACTAATCTTTTGTCCTTAAACGCCTCAATAGAAGCAGCTAGGGCTGGAGAAGCAGGTAGAGGTTTTGCTATAGTTGCAGATGAAATTCGTAATCTGGCAGACAGTACTAAAGAATCAGCTAATAGAATCTATGCTATTACCAGTGGAGTAATAAATAGCGTGGAAGAGTTAGCGAATAATGCTAGTACTATGTTGGAATTTGTAAATACAAGAGTAAAAGATGATTATTCAAACATGGAGGAAACAGGGAGAAATTATTATAAAGCTGCGGACTCTATGGATAGAATCATGAGTGGAATTCATCAGTCGGTGAAAGAACTGAAAGATGCCATAGAGCATGTGAGCTCAGCCAATCAGGAAATTAATGAAGCAGTTGGAAAGAGTGCACAAGATATTACAGACATAGTGATAAATAATGGAGAACTAATCACTGAAATGGACTCAATTATGATTACTATGAAGCTTGTGGATGATGTAGTAAATCGTCTTAAGGATTGTGTAGACTGCTTCGAAATTGTGTAAGAACCAGCAATAATGTATGTTGATCTACTTGGGATTACCCATGATGAGTAATCCCATTTTCTACTTGACATATCCGTTAAAACTGGATACAATATGTCATGTGTCTTGAGCAAGGTATTACATATGCCCAGATAGCTCAGTCGGTAGAGCAGGGGACTGAAAATCCCCGTGTCGCTGGTTCGATTCCGGCTCTGGGCATTACCAGTTTTACCGGTTATAATTGGTTCTTGACTAATAAAAAACTGTATAGTAGAATATAACAGTACGCGGGTGTAGTTCAATGGTAGAACACTAGCCTTCCAAGCTAGATACGTGGGTTCGATTCCCATCACCCGCTTTATTCTATGCCCAAATGATAGAACAATGCTCTTTGTCTTTTTTATACGGACAAAGAGCATTTTTAGGATCCTTACATTTTGACAGTTTAAGGAATCAGATAAATAAAGACCTAACTGGTTGTTAGGTCTTTATCTAAAAATACATTGTAGTAAAGAAACAGAGTTTAGAGCAACAATAAAGTCACGTCATGAAACGATAACTGACGGTTGTCAACTGCTCTTTTCAACACTAACAATTTACAGATTATATGGAGGATGATATCTGTAAGCATTTTAAAAAGATAATATATTAACGACAAAGATTATCTCCGGATTCACAGCTGAAAATATGCATGGATTTGGGAGAAAAAGTGAATTTAAGATTATCTCCTTGATGAATTGCATTCAAAGAAAAATGTTCTCTTTCAACTCTTATGATGGCATCATTATCGTCAATTAAAGCGTGAATGTTTATTTCACTACCCATCATTTCGGTAACATCGGCAATAGCACTTATAAAGGAAGTTTCATTTGATTGACAAAAAGACATATGCTCTGGCCGAATACCAACAGTTATCTTTTGCTCAACAGTATTTTTTCCTTTTAAAATTAATTGCTTATCGGCAGGTATATCAAAACTCTTACCCTGAATCTTAACATAGTATTTACCAGATTCAAATTTAAGAAGTCCATTAAGTAAATTCATACTTGGTATACCTATAAACGTGGCTACAAACAGATTTGCAGGCATGTCAAAGACTTCTTGTGGTGTCCCAATTTGTTGAATTAACCCATCTTTCATAATAACTATTCTGTCGCCCAGTGTCATCGCTTCGGTTTGGTCATGGGTAACATATATAAATGTAGTATCTATTCTCTGACGAAGTTTGATTATTTCAGCTCGCATCTGATTACGCAATTTTGCATCTAAGTTTGACAAAGGCTCGTCCATTAAGAAAACCTTAGGTTCACGAACAATAGCTCTGCCAATGGCAACACGTTGACGTTGACCACCGGAAAGTGCTTTTGGTTTTCTACCTAAGTACTCTGTTATATCCAATATTTTTGCCGCGGCATACACCCGATTCTTTATTTCCTTTTTATTGATTTTTTTGAGTTGTAATGCAAATGCCATATTTTCGAAAACGGTCATATGTGGATATAGCGCATAGTTTTGAAAAACCATTGCAATATCTCTATCCTTAGGTGCCACATCGTTTACAAGTTTGTCCTCGATATATAGCTCCCCGGATGTTATTTCTTCAAGACCTGCTATCATGCGCAAGGTGGTAGATTTACCACAGCCGCTGGGGCCAACAAACACGACAAATTCTTTGTCGTGTATTTTAAGGTTAAAATTCTGAACTGCAACAACTTTATTGTCATATGCCTTTGTAATATTTTTAAGGGTTAGTTCCGCCATTTGGTTTGCTCCTTTAGTATTTTTTTTAATTATATAATGATGATAAATAAAATAGTATGAAGCAACTTTAGAAATATATGGAGAGTTTATAGCTTTTATATAATGTTAAGCATAGACTTTAGCAAAACATCATTGATTACTGTAATAGTTGTGGCAGAACCATTTAAGGAGATAGAGTTTTTTGATTGTACAATAGTGTGTATACAATTATATGAAGCAACTTTAGAGATATATGGAGAATTTATAGTTTTTATATACTATTAATCATAGATTTTAGCTATGTAACATTGAAAAATAGTGGTTTTAAGTGTATATATTATATATAATACATTTATACAAAACTATACAATACAAAACAAATCTAAACAAAACAATACAATCCAATCCAGTCAATAATACATCATTAGAGTAAGATAGAGTGAGGGATATGAAGAATAGAAAATATCAAAGGTTTTTATTTGCATTATTAGCAGTTTTTATTGGCATAGTTATGGCAATTTCAGGTACGACATTTTTTACATATGCAGTGGATACTATGAGTGATACCATCGAGACTAATCAGCACCAGACTAATATTAAAATGGCTGAATGGTTGGACAGTACACTTAGTCTGGCAGATAATGTATCTATTTATGCAAACTCATCAAGTAGCTTTATGGATCAGTTAAAAAGTATTAATGATATGGGAAGAAAGAATTACTTTGATTATTATCCACAAGTAAATGCAAATTTTAAAAATTTTCTATATACGATAAATACAATAAAAGGTTCTCCAGGTAGGGCGAAGTTAGTTACTAAATGGTATGATAGCACAGGTACAGTTCATCCATTTGACTATACACCGGACAAATCGATTTTAAAAAATTATTTTAAAGATTTTATGGAGATGAAGGAGTATAAACGATTTATTCCTCCTCATGAGAACATATGGGCAACCAATGGAGAAAGTGTAATTTCGGTTGTACGTCCGCTTAGGGATAATTATTCTAATGTGTATGGAGTGATAGAAATCATCATCTTGGTTGATCAGATTGATGAAATCTTTAAAAATTATAGCACTGTAATAATAGATGAAAATAATAAGATAATCTATAGCAATAACAAACTAACAAGTAAACTGATAGAATACTTTGAGAAATATAATTATAATAAAAATGAGATAACGATGGACAGCGAAAACGTGGGAGTATTCAGCTCATACGCATTTTTAGAAGAGCCAGGTTGGATATTAGTTCAATATGAAGACATTGAAAAGTTTTCAAAACCCGTACGGCAATTAGGTGAGACCATTGTAGGCATATATATAGTAGCGTTTATAGTAATATTGGCCCTTTTGTATTTGATCATATTAAATGCAACAAAGCCAATACGAAGACTTACGGATACAGTAAGAAATGCATCAGCGCTACAGACTAATATCACGGTTGATAAGAATGAGATGCAGGGAGATATGGAGATGCTTGCAATGGCGTTTCAACAGATGGTAACCAGCATTGAGGAACGAAATAAGCAAATTACTGAGGCAAAGCTAGCTGAATCAAAGATTAGAATTATGGCATTGGAGGCCCAGTTAAATCCACATTTTATATTTAATACTCTTGCGGTAATTGGAGCATATGGGATGACTGAAAATAACAATACCGTATATGAGATGTGTACGGATCTATCTAATATGCTTAGGTATTCAACTGATTTTACAATAAGGGATACCACCCTTCAGGAAGAGCTTTCACATACAGTAAAGTATCTGAATCTTATGGAAAAAAGATTTGGTAATATATTTCAATATGATGTTATAGATAATACTTGTGATACAAAAATCAGACTACCCAAACTAATTATTCAGCCACTTGTTGAGAATTGTTTTATGCACGGTTTATCAGCATTGAAAAATGGGTGGCACATTTGGATTGAAGCGGTGGTAGAAGATGGAATTTGGTGGGTGCGTGTGCGTGACAATGGAAAAGGCTTTAACCAGGAAAGCATACGCTCTATTATTGACACAGTTAATACAGGAACATTTATTGAAAAAAAACGAGGAATAGGCCTTATAAACACACTTCTCAGAATAAAACTTTACTATGGCGATGGTGGATTCTTCAGTTTGTATAATGAAGATGGAGCAGTTGTAGAAGTTGGAGGGACCTTAAATGATGAACAAGCTAAGGATAATGGTTGTGGATGACGAACCGATTATAGCAAAAACAGTATCGATATTGTTAAAGAGAATGGATGGTACTGAGATAGTTGCTATAGAGCATAATGGTGAAGATGGCTTTGAGCGTTTTTTGGAGCTACGGCCAGATTTAGTAATCACAGATATTGTCATGCCAGTTATGACAGGTATGGAAATGATACATAAGATAAAACAAGCTGTTCCACAAACACAGTGTGTAATCATGTCTGGCTACAGTGAATTTGAGTATGCACATAAGGCTATAAAGCTCGGAATCTGTGATTACATATTAAAGCCGGTAGAGGAAAGAGAATTGCAGCATATTATCAAAAAAGTATGTAAAAAAAGTAATCACAATGATAGTCAAAAAAGTGAAATATATAAGGAAAAGGTAGAAGAAAAATTACTTGCACATCTTCAGCTTTGTATACATAAAATTCCCAAGGATAACTATAGTAGAATATTTAATGAATTAATTGCGGTTTTTAGACAGCTTGAAAAAGCAAAGGCGTCGTTGAGATTAGTGGAGCAAATAATTCATCAAATAAGCACGGAGTTTAACGTTAATGATATTATTGAGGTTTCGATGGATTATCAGACGGTGTTTGAAAATATGATGCTTGCCATAAAGCGTAATGCAATTTGCCGAGTCGATTTATCTGCAAGTGAGTTAGTTGATTTGATTGAGTATGATATTTGCAATAATCTTGTGGACAATACGTCCAATACCCGCATGCTAGAGAAATATGGTTATAATGAAGTGTACTTATCCAATCTTTTTAAACAACAAAAGGGAATAACGCCGAAAAAGTTATTGCAGCAAGTGCGAATGGAAAAAGCAAAGGAAATTATAAGGTTAAACCCAAGAGTATTGCTAAAGGATGTTGCTGAAATGGTTGGATATTCAGATCAGCTATATTTTAGTCGTATATTTAAGAATCAGGTTGGTATTAGTCCTCGCGATTACGCAAAGGATCATGAAAAAGATTAAATTTTATATTCTATAAAAAGTCCATATCATACTATTATATGTCTATTTCCTATATTTATTCAAAAAAGTATAATAAATGCAAATAAGGGGTCCTTGACACCTTAAAATTAAAGGAGGAATAGTATGAGAAAGACAATGTTATTATTTATTAGCGTCATAATGATGATTACAATGCTGTTTACAGCGTGTAAGACAACTACACCGGAAACTAAAGATGAGAATCCAAAATCTGAAGAACCTGCACCTGCTACTGAATCATCAACTCCAACAACAGACACGGATGACGAGACTGAGCCTGTAACACTTACAATTCTGGCAAATCAGGACTGGGTTACAAAGCCTTATATGAAGGCTGTTTGGAGTCTGTATGAAAAAAAGACAGGCAATAAGCTGGATATTCAGGCTGTTCCAATTGACTCTGGAGAGCAGATTATGAAGACAAAATTTGCAACTGGTGAAATTCCTGATATCTTCATGCATTTTGGTGGCTCAAGCTTAGCAGCTTATCAGCCAGAAAAGAACTTTGTTGATTTTTCCAGTGCAGCTTGGGTTAGCGACGTTCAAGATTACGTACTCCCTCAAGCAAAGTTTAATGGTAACGTATATGGATTACCTTTCTGGGAAGCATCTATATCTGGCATTGTTTATAACAAAGAGATTTTTGAGAAGCTTAATATTGCAATGCCAACAACTCAGGCAGAATTCATGGCAGCTTGCGAAACAATTAAGAATGCAGGAATCACACCAATGTACTTAGCATTTAAAGATGCGTGGCCTCTAATGTACCAGTATGGTCTAGATAATTTGGTACTTGATGATGAGGTTCTAAAGAAGCTTAATACAAATCAGATTAAGTATGCTGACATTCCAGAGTTTAAGAAGTTGATCGAATGGTACAAGGAGATGACGGACAAGGGTTACTTTGGAAAATCATTTGCAACAAACACATGGGATGGTGGCCCAGAAGCACTTGGTGAAGGTAAGTATGCTATGATGCTTGCATGGGACACCTATGCGGATACAGATCTAGAGCCTAAGTACAAGGGAATAAGCGAGAAGTTCTCTATCATGCCAGCATTCCAAAACGTTGTTGAGGGTGGTAGCTATGAAGGTCCTAACGTATGCTTATCTTTTGTAAACAAGAACAGCAAAAATGTTGATGCTGCTAAAGCTTACATTGAGTTCCTTGCTAATCCTGAGAACTATAATGAAGCATTTGCTGGAATAGGAACCTCCCCAGTATTTAAGGGAATGACAACAAATAAAACTACTCCACTATATGATTCCGCTAAAGATGTGATTGCAGCTAAAACAGTTGCTTCAACTGCATGGCCTTCAGTAATAGGTTTTACACAGGTTGAAGGAGCAAAGTATATCCAGGATCTAATGATTGGCAATATTTCAGTTGATGAGTGTATCGAAGCAATGGATAAAGATAGAATGCAGATTGCAAAGGCACAGCAAGTCGAAGGCTTTTAATTAGAATTATTAAGGCGGGGCTGCAGAAAGTAGTCCTGCCTTTTTAGATTTATATGCGGAATGAATGAAAGGATGTTGTGTGCATGAATAAGAAGAAGGTTTATCCTATATACTTTCTTGTAATACCACTTGTTGTTTTTGCTATTTTCTTTTTGATTCCATCCACAATAGGCTATGTTTACGCATTTACTGATTGGAATCCATATGTTGAAAGCGTCTCCTTTGTGGGTTTGGAAAATTTTATAGAGATTTTTGAGAACAAGACATTAATTATTGCATTCGTAAATACAGTAGTATTTGCACTTGTTAAGACAGTGGCTGTTACGATTTTGGGAATGATTATTGCCGTCCTCCTAAACAGAGGGTTCAAAACGAGCAAGGCATTAAGGACAGTTTATTTTCTACCGGCTATATTCTCAGCACTAGTTGTAGGATTGATTTTTTCAGGATTGTTCGATACTCAAAATGGTTTGATTAATCAATCCCTTAGTGCACTAACTGGGAAAGAAGTGGATATTGCTTGGCTTGGCAGCAGATGGCCTTCCATGGCGGTAATATCTATGGCAGAGCTTTGGCGCTCCACAGGCTATGCGGTTGTTATTACCGTAGCAGCGTTGCAGTCAGTCCCAAGCGACTATCTTGAAGCGGCTATGGTGGATGGTGCAACTGGTTGGCAGAGATTTAAAAAAGTTATACTCCCTATGATAATGCCTGCGGTTAATGTAAATATATTGTTTAGCTTGATTTATGGACTTAAAATGTTTGACCTAATTATGATATTGACTGGCGGTGGGCCTGGCCACGATACAGAAAGCTTTGGAACGTTAATACTGTCAGAAATGTCAAGGGACAGATATGCGCAGTCTGTTGCAATAAACTTGTTATTCTCAATAATTCTTGTAGTCATTGCTTATTTATATCAGAAATACTCTAAAAAGTTGGAGGGACAGATAGAATAATGAAGCGAGAAAAGAAAATAAATCTCATAATAGCTATTGTTTTATGGATAATGAGTCTTGTTGTACTAATTCCACTCTTTATGGTAGTTGTGACATCGTTAAAATCATATGGAGAGGCAAATTTTTTGAGCCTTGCACTGCCGGAAATACCTATGTTTGAAAACTATGCAGAGGTGTTTGAGGAAGGCAAGATATGGAAGTCTTTCCTGAATAGCTCATTTGTAACAGTTGGATCAGTAGTATTGGTAACTATTCTTTCAGCGATGCTCTCCTACATAATTGTAAGACGCAGATCAAGGATGAATAACGCAGTGCATAAAATAATGACCTTTGGAATAATTGCGCCATTTGCCGCATTGCCAACGATCCAGCTGCTGAAAACAATCGGGATATATGGTTCACTGCCATCACTTATGTTTGTTTATGCAGCATTGTTTATGCCGTTTTCAACGATTCTTTACAGTAGTTTTATTCAGACAGTACCTGTTGAGATAGATGAGGCAGCTGTAATAGATGGTTGTTCTGGCTGGAAGCTTTTTATCAAGGTAGTTTTTCCGTTACTACTACCAGTAACAATGACGGTAGTAACATTGAATTTCATGTGGGTATGGAATGACTTTCAGTATCCGCTATTCCTGCTGAATTCATCTGATAATTGGACATTGCCACTTTCCGTGTACAATTTCTTTGGTCAGTATAATCGCAGTTGGCATCTGGTTTGCGCAGACATGGTAATGGTAAGTATGCCAGTTGTAATTTTGTATGCTTTTGCACAAAAATATATAGTATCCGGCATGACTGCAGGTGCTGTAAAGGGGTAAGAAATGGGTAAAAATATTTGGTTTGAAAGACAGGCAGAAAAATGGATTAGTGCTTTGCCTGTGGGAAATGGGCATATAGGCTGTATGGCATGTGGTCATCCGCATTTGGAGAGACTGTATTTAAATGATGACACGCTGTGGAGTGGATACGCGCATGATGATTATATAAAGCCTAACTTTAAAGAAGATATGCAAACCATAAAGGGTCTAATGTTAGAAGGACGATTTTTTGAGGCACAGGAGCTCTTTGAGGAAAAGCTTACTGGAAGATTTTCTCAGGCATATATGCCACTGGGAACATTTAAAATTCAAATGCCCGAAGGACTAACATCACAATATCGTCGTAATCTTGATATGAGCACAGGTGTTTTAAGTGCATCATATCAAAATGGAGATTTAGGTATACATACAGAAACCTATGTTAGTTATCCAGATGATGTTATGGTACATAAGATAACATTTAGTGAAAAAGCTAGTATTACTATTAGCTTTGAATCACCTATCATGCATGAGGTGAAGTATACTGCTGATGTGATAGACATTTCGGGTTTTGCGCCAAGCGATGTGTCCATTGGTGATGTGTATCATTTTTATTCTGATGGAAACGTGGTTAGTTATGATGAACTAGAAAAATCTACGAAGTATTTTTCACGTGCTGAGATAAAGTCAGATGGAAGCATCATAAGTTATCAAGATAATGTGAAAGTTGAAAATGCTAAAAGTATAACGTTAATATATTCAAGTTCGACCAGCTTTGGTGGGAATGATGAATATATTGGAATCTGTCGTAGCAAAGTAAAGCAGGCGGTTGAAAAAGGAACTGAGAGAATCTACGAACAACATATTGCAGATCACTCTGAACTGTACGATAAAGTTAGTATAGATCTTGGCGATGATGATGCTCCAGCTGAAAAAAGGTTTGCAAGAATGAAACAGGGTGATATATGTGCTGGTGACATTGAGTTACTGTTTCAATATGGTAGATATCTTCTTATTGGTGCATCAAGAAAAAATTCACAGGCAGCAAACTTGCAGGGTATATGGAATAAAGACCTGATACCGCCTTGGTGGAGTAATTATACGCTAAACATAAATCTTCAAATGAATTACTGGTTAGCAGATAAGACGAATCTTGGCGAATGCTTTTCGCCATTAGTAGAATATGCGAAAAGACTTTGTGAGTCAGGGAAACGTACCGCTAAGGAGGCATATGGAGCCCGTGGTTCTGTAGCTAACCATCAAACGGATATATGGGCACAAACAACACCTGTTGGGTTTGATAAAAAACGAGTTGCAGATAGTGCCAGCTGGGCCATGTGGAATATGGGATTACCTTGGATTTCCATTCAGCTTTACGATCATTATTTATATAACAAGGATAGTGAGTATCTGAAAAATGATGTATTGCCAATTATGGAGAATGCAGCTGAATTTATTATGTCAAATTATACGGAAGTGAATGGTGAGGTGTGTAACATACCATCAACTTCACCAGAAAATATATATCTTGATAAAGAGGGACATCGTATGTCTATATGCACGATGAGCGCTATGGATATAGGGATAACAAAGGAATTTGTAAAGGCATATATTGCCGCTTGTAATGAACTTGGTCAAATAAGAATGTCTAAAGAATGTGCTGAGTTTGCGAAAAAACTGCCAGATTATAAAATATCAAAACAAGGTGCATTGTTAGAATGGGATGATGACTATATTGAAGCAGAAAAAGGTCATAGGCATTTTTCAATGCTTTTTGGTATATATCCATGCGACAATCTTTTAACCAATATGCGGTTAAGGGATGCAGCTGAAAAGGCGTTGTTAAAACGCTTGGATGACGGAAGTGCACAGACCGGGTGGAGTGCTGTTTGGGCTATAGCACTTTTAGCAAGGTTAGGACAGAGTGATAGGGCGGAAGCTATTATTAAAAAACTAATGATGGAAAACATTCATGAGAATATGTTTGGTGCGCATCCACCGGATTTTTTTCAAATCGATGCAAATTATGGTTTTACAGCAGCTGTCTGTGAACTGTTAGTTCAACAATATGATGGTAAAATTACTTTGCTTCCGGCATTACCAAATATCTTAAAGGATGGAGAAATATCTGGTCTAAAACTGCATGGAGGTCATGAGCTATCTATGCAATGGAAAGATGGGATGCTAACATATGCACAGCTAATCGCTAGAAGTGATGAGTTGATGCAGATTAAGCACAGCAATCTAATAGATGAAACTATACAACTGAAAAAAGACTCAAAATATCGTTTAGTTTAATTAGGAGGCGCTAATGAATCCCTTTAAAAATTTTGATGTAACTGGAAGCAGCAAGATATGGAGCAATGTTCCTGAAATGGGTTTGATGCGCTTCCTATATATATTTGTTTATTATTTTTCTGCGATTATTAGGCTTAATCTTATATTTTTACTGTTTTGTTTACCCCTTATCACCATGCCATTAGCGTTTATAGGAATGGCGAGAATCACAACAAAGCTTGTAAAGCTCGAACCTGTGGAAATATGGGGTGATTTTATTAGAGCAATTAAAAAAGATTGGAAGCAAGCGGTTGTAGTTTTTTATGTTATAGTAGTATGTATGGCCGCGAGTATAGTTGCCTTCGGCTTTTATTTAAGAAATGGTAATAACAATATGTTTTCCGGCCTGGGATTAATGCTTTGCGGTCTGATTATCATAGTATTAATATTAATGATGGTATATTCAATGAGTATGATAACAACAGTCAGCCTCAAAACACAATTATTATTGAAAAACGCATTACTACTATGTGTACTTGGAGGAAAGGACACCTTGTTTATATTGATAAGCGTAATTTTAGTTTTAGGAACGATGGTACTGCTATTGCCTGTTAGTATTTTGTTTGCTGTGCTGATGGGGTTTGCTTCATTGGGACTTTTGTGCTCCATATATGCACTGCATC
>JAEYPA010000138.1 GCA_023411225.1 Bacillota bacterium | reverse complement strand
GTGTAGGAATTGCCGTAGGTGTAATTTTATTTTTTAACCATTTCTCAAAGGTCAAACTTAACAAGGATCCTACTCCTATTCAAATTGAAATGCGTAAGTATGAAAATGACATTAATAGTACGTTAATTCAAGATGTAAGCCGGGAGGGTAATATCATTGATTCTGATTAAAACGGTTTTATTGATATTAATCGGATTTGCCGGTGGAACTATTGTGGCTGGAGGCCTCTATGCATTTATTACACTTCTTAAAATCATTCAACGACTTTCTACATGCACAGGAACTGCAAAATACTCTCAGTTCTTTGAAGATTGTGTAATGGTAGGAGGAATTCTGGGTAACTTATATTCGATTTTTGAATGGAGATTACCCCTAAGCTACATTTTCTTAGTAGCATATGGAATCTTTTCTGGTATATTTGTAGGTTGTCTGGCAATTGCTTTAGCGGAGGTAATCGATGTGATTCCTGCAATTTCAAGACGTATTAAGCTTAAAGTAGGATTATCATTTTTAATATTTTGTACAGCTATAGGAAAAGGTGTAGGTTCTTTGGTTCAGTTATTGATAATGTCCAAATACTAATTTAGAAAGGGTGAATGAAATGGACAACAACCAAAAAATTGGAGACGTTATAAAAGAAAAGGACAAAAAACTACAGGGAAAGAAATATGAAAAGTATGTAAAGGAGAAAACGCCTACGCATAATTGTTTCTTAAACTGCGTGAAAGCCTTTGTTGTAGGTGGCATTATTTGTACACTTGGTCAATTTATTCTTAATCTATATATGGATTTTGGAATTGGCCAGGAGACTGCAGCAGCGTACAACAGCATTACTTTGATTTTCTTAAGTATTGTATTAACAGGATTTAATGTATATCCGACTCTAGCAAAATGGGGTGGAGCAGGAACAGTAGTACCAATCACGGGCTTTGCTAATGGTGTTGTGGCTCCAGCTTTGGAGTATAAGACTGAGGGTCAGGTTTTTGGTATAGGTTGCAAGATTTTTATCATTGCAGGGCCTGTAATTCTATATGGTATTTTTAGTTCATGGCTTTTAGGTATTATTTATTACATTGTAAAGCTGGCAGGCTGGGTATAGGAGGAGAACAATGGGTGAACAAGCAAGTAAACAGAAGGGAAAACAAACTATATTATTTGAGCATGCTCCTTACATTATCGGATATGCATCTGTTGCTGGAAAAAAAGAAGGAGAAGGTCCCCTTGGTAATTACTTTGATTTAGTAGACCAGGATTCTTTGTTTGGAATGAAAACCTGGGAAGAGGCAGAAAGTAAAATGCAGAAAATAGCCTGTGAATTGGCCATTAAGAAGACAGGCTTAAAAAATAGTGATATTCGGTATTTATTTGGTGGGGACTTATTGGGGCAGCTGATTGCCACCTCTTTTGGTATTGTATCACTTGACATACCGATGTTTGGAATATATGGTGCATGTTCTACGATGGGAGAAGGTATTTGTCTGGCCTCTATGGCGATAGATGGTGGTTATGCAGATAAGACCATTGCAGTGACCTCTAGCCATTTCGCTAGTGCTGAAAAGCAGTTCCGTTTTCCGTCTGCCTATGGAAACCAAAGACCATATTCTGCTACTTGGACAGTTACCGGAAGTGGTAGTGTCATTCTATCTAAAGATAAAACAGATACAGCTTGTGGCGTTATAATCAAAGGCTTTACTACTGGTAAAATTGTGGATTATGGCTTGAAGGACTCCATGAATATGGGAGCTTGTATGGCACCTGCCGCCTGTGATGTTATTATGGCTAACCTAAAGGACTTAAACAGAAAACCGGACTACTATGATAAAATAATTACCGGTGACTTAGGAACCGTTGGTCGGGATATTACTTTTGATATCATGAAGGAAAATGGTTATGACATATCAAGTCAGTATATGGATTGTGGTATCGAAATCTTTGATCCAGAAGATCAGGATACCCATGCAGGAGGTAGTGGCTGTGGTTGTTCTGCCATAACTCTTAACGGATATATCTTGGAGATGATGCGACGGAAGAAATGGAAAAAAGTATTGTTTATTCCAACAGGAGCACTACTTTCCCCAACTAGCTATAATGAAGGGCATTCTGTTCCAGGAATTGCTCATGGTGTTATTCTAGAAGTAGAAGAATAGGAGAAAAGGTATGGACTATATAAAAGCATTTGTTATCGGTGGTTTAATCTGTGTAGTTGTGCAGATCTTTATGGACAATACAAAACTCATGCCTGGACGAATTATGGTTGGACTTGTTTGTATTGGAGCAATTTTAGGGGCAGTAGGACTGTATGAGCCATTTGCAAAATGGGCTGGATGTGGAGCAACAGTACCATTAAGTGGATTTGGTAATGCTTTATTCAAAGGAGTGAAAGAGGCAGTAGATAAGGAAGGTTTTATTGGTCTCTTTAAGGGTGGATTTACTGCATCTGCTGCTGGAATATCAGCTGCAATTATCTTTGCTTATCTGGCATCATTAGTTTTTAAAGTAAAGGATAAAAAATAAAATTGCGATTATGCTTTTGCTACATTTGGAGTAAAATGATTGTGTCTACGTTCCACATGTATAGCGCAAAAGAAGCTGTTGTTCTATAACTGAGTTACTCAGCTATAGAACAACAGCCACTTCTAGAATGTTATATCTTTTAAAAATATACCTATTATTTATTCAGTTGAATAGCTATTATCGTTATCCGGTGGCACATTAGCATCCGGAACGATTGGTATAGCAGGAGTATTGCTTGGAGAAGTTGCACCATCCTGCGGAGTAGGGGTAGGTGTTGTGGCAGCATGGTCATGTAGCTTACAGTAATCATCTTCTAATCCAATAGGTAAGACATATGGTGTATCGTCTGTATCTGAGCTTTCTGCTTTAATCAAATATACTTTGTCTTCTGTGTTAGGACAGAATTCAGTGGCACGTTTTCCAGAGTCCTTACATACGGTAACAGCAACATGACAGTCACAGAACTCGGTTGGTACAGTACCTGCAGCAAAATATTCTTTTCTTACAGCAGAACCACCTTGTGCATGTTCACATATATCTAGGGCTAACTTACCACATTTTGTACATATAGTTGCGGATTTGATAGTATCCGGTTTCTCAAAATCTTTTTTATCCAGATTTTCATGAACCTTATCCATAATTGCAGTCCATATTTTTTTATGGTAGGAAGTATCGGAAAGTTTCTTGTTATAATCATAACCACACCAGATAGTAGCTGTATAGTATGGAGTGTAACCGGCGAACCAAATATCATAATCATTAGAGGTTGTTCCTGTCTTTCCAGCAATTGGGATGTTGCTATAACGGAATTTGATACCAGAACCGGTTCCGCCTGCACTAACAACATCTTTCATAGCATCTGTTAATAACCATGCTGTAGAAGCTTTCATAACTTGCTTAGATTCTGATTTATTCTCTAAAAGAACATTACCATCGCTATCAGTTATCTTAGTGTAGAAAATAGGGCTTTGATAGATTCCACCATTTGCTATGGCAGCATATGCTGCATTCAACTCTAGGTTTGTAACACCATCGGTGATACCACCAAGTGCTAATGGAAGGCCAATATCACTAAAAGATCTACCATCCTCATCCACTCTGTTTTCAACAAGAGTGGTAAAACCAAGATTCAATAAATAGTCAAATCCCACTTGTGGAGTAATATCTGCCAAGGTTTTTACAGTAACAACGTTCATAGAACGCTTAATGGCCTGTCTTAAAGTAGTTAATCCCTTATAGTCATTTTTACCAGACCAGTTGTTTACCAAGTCCTTTGTTCCAGGATAGTAATACTTAGCATCGTCCTGAACGGAAGCTAATGTCATGTTACCACGATCTAGTGCAGGTAAAAAAGTAGACAATATCTTGAAACAGGAACCAGGCTGTCTTTTCCTAACGACACGATTGAGTGTTAGGTTGCCGATTTTTTCCCCACGGCCACCAACGATGGCTTTTACATAACCAGTAGATTGATCCATAATGCTGAAGGAAATCTGTGGTTCAAGGGTGAAACTGTATTTCTCACCCAAAACCTTGTCACCTTTTTGAACAACATGTGCTTTGAACTTCTCTATATATGGAAGAGCTTCGTCCTCTGATTTAAAACTGAGATCAAATTTCTTATCCTTCATCTCATTGTTCATATAAAGCTTTATATGCCCTTCGGAATAATTCGTTACTGTTTCGTCCTCATGCTGGACAGTTAAGGCATATGTCAAAGAATAATTGGTATTGTTTGGATAGTAATCCATATTATTAATTACAGTATCGCAGATGTTTTGCATGGAACTATCCTGAGTGGTATAGATACGAAGACCACCCTTATAGATTTTGTTATAAGCTTGAGTAGTAGTATATCCAAGCTTATCAACTAAGTCATTCATTAATTGTGTGATTAATTCATCTACAAAATAGGAATTGTACTTATAGCTACTAGAAACGATAGCGTTGGTATCCTTAATTCTCTCATATACGTTATCTTCCATTGCTTCATTATATTCGCTACGAGAAATCATATCCATTTTCAACATGTTATTTAAAACATCATCCCTACGTTTTGAATTGTTTTCAGGATATGTTATAGGATTTAAATTTGTAGGACTTTGAGTAATACTAGCAATTACAGCGCATTCAGAAAGAGTAAGTTCTCCAACATTCTTATTAAAATAACGCTTTGATGCAGTCTGAACGCCAAGAGTATTGGCACCAAGATTAAT
The DNA here is from genome assembly GCA_023411225.1 of Bacillota bacterium. GTDB lineage: Bacteria > Bacillota > Clostridia > Lachnospirales > Lachnospiraceae > KM106-2. Next base: position 16,490 of record JAEYPA010000138.1, on the reverse strand, counting down.
GGTATTCAAATAGTTTTCCAGAATCTTAGTTTTGGGCATAAGGTTTTCCAGCTTAACAGCAAGATACTGCTCTTGAATCTTTCGTTTAAAGCTTAGAATCATATTGTTTTCATTACCCCCATCAAAAACTTGATTTTTAAGAAGCTGTTGGGTGATGGTACTAGCGCCCTGACTAAATGATCCTTTGGATAAGCTGGAAAATAAAGCACGGAACATACCACGTACATCAATACCATTGTGAGTTAAAAATCGCTCATCTTCAATAGCAATAAATGCATTCTGTAGATTTTCAGGAATCTTATCAATGGTAACATATTCTCTGTTGGCATCAGAACCAACCAATGTTTGCAATACATTACCATCAGTATCATATAAATAGGTACGGAACCCAGAAGGGGATAAATCCAATCCTTCAACATCAGGTGCATTGTCAATTAAGCCTGTTACAACACCATATACAGATGTTGATCCAACCATTATTAGAAGCACTACAACAACCAAAAACAATCTATATACAATAATATTGGTCTTTTTTACAAGTTTGGAAGAAGCAGACTGAATTTTTTGTTGCTTTTCAATGGTTCCTTTCTTACTAAAATTCATAATAACCTCCTGTCATAATCGTATGACGATTATAAATATAAAACCATGCTAATAAAGCACTTATTTATTATAGCAAATTATACCTTCCAATTCAAGAACACCTTCATCATGATGATGGTATATATATCCATATATAATAAAATTATGCATATTATCATTATTGTTCTGCATAAGTATGGGTAAAATGCATAAGAGTATTCTTTAATATATGTTGATTACTTATAAATAGTATAAGTAATATGTCATAAATATGCATTAAATGTAGAATTAATTTACAAATATTAGATTGAATTAACAAATTTATTACCTTATAATATTAATTAGTACATATGCAGTTTTCAATACTACTACTTAATTTTGTAATATGTTGGGGGATATATTGCAAAAAATAATCAAGGAAGGAATTACGGGGATGTATACAACAAAAAAAATTTATAGGGAAACTAGGCAACTTATTACAGAAGATAAGCATATCTTTAAGTTGAATTATTTTCTTACGCAGAAGCAAAATGAGGAAACGAATAAGTCAGTATTTGGAGTAGCAGTAACAAAGGAAGCAAGTGGTGTTTTTGAGGAAGAGATAGTGGACAACCTGTTTTATCAGCAACAAGAGGCAGAAGTAATACTGGCTACTTTAGCAAACAATCTTGTCACACCTATTTGCTTAGTGGAGATTGTAGATGAGTTAGTGACCGGAATGATGAATCAATAGGTGGGTTTAATATGGATTATATTTTTTTCATATGCTATAATTGTTCCATAGTTTTAAGGAGGGAACGCTATGGAAGAGTACAAAGTAGTGTATCGAGGAGGACAAAAGGAGATTATAGAGAAGAAATCTCGTTTTATTGCATCTGTGATTCCAATTGAATCTGAGAATGACGCTTTGGACACGATTGAGCATTTTAGAAAAAAGTATTGGAATGCGACTCACAATTGTTTTGCCTATGTTTTGGGCAAGCATCATGAATTACAAAGGTTTAGTGATGATGGCGAACCCTCCGGTACAGCAGGAAAGCCTATATTGGATGTACTTTTGGGAGAGGAAATTCACAATTGCTTAATAGTAGTTACCAGATATTTTGGTGGGACACTATTGGGAACTGGTGGTTTAGTAAGGGCATATTCTAGAAGCGCTAAGGAGGCTCTTTTAGAAAGCGCTGTTATCAATAAGATTCTTGGAAAGAAGATTCTTCTCAACATGGATTACAATACGGTAGGTAAGATTCAATATATACTTGCACAGAATGAGATCTTTGTTATAGACACAATCTATAAAGAAGATGTGGATATGTATATTGTGGTTCCTGTAGATGAGATATCTAGGCTGGATAAATTGATTATGGAGGCAACCTCAGCAAGAGTACAAGGTAAGGAATTAGATACCGTGTATATTGCAAAGCTAGACTCGGAATTTCTTACTTTTGAGACAGATTCTTAAGAATAACTAGGATGAAAAGTAATAAGGGTACTGAAAGGAGATCATTATGTCAATACCAAAGGATCCAATTATTCTTCTAAGCTATGTTAACTCGAAGCTTAGGGACTATTATGATTCGTTAGATGAACTGTGTGAGAATATAGAGATGGACAGAACGGAATTAGTGAATAAACTTGCAGCTATTAATTACAAATATGATAAAGGTGTAAACCAATTTCGGTAATTAGCGGGCTGTAATACGGGCTATATAAACAAGAATACAAAACACTTAATTTTTATTAGCTATTATGCTATAATAATTAAGTGTTTTTAATTTTATTATGGATCATTGATAGGGAGAGGCTATGTGTAGATTCAATAAGAAGTTATTGGTTGTAATAACCTGTCTGATTTTAATTATTACCTTGGCTGGTTGTAATAGAACTCCAGATACAGCTAAGGATTATCTAGCTAAAGCCTATAAGAATATGTCAGAGGTAAAAAGCTTTAGCATGAGTACGAAGCTGGTGATGGATACCAGTATGTCAGGAATTAATTCCTCCATGGTGGTTAATACTGAAGTAGGAATGAATCTGGAGCCTTTTGAATTGACGATTGTGCAAAATCAACAGGGCAAGGATGGGTCACCAACTACAAATTATATGTATACAAGGCAAAAAGGTTCTTTGCAGACATTTTTATATGAAAATGGTAAGTGGAATAAAATTGAGATGGATGAAGAGCAGCTTGAGGAGCAAAAAAAGGAATACAATACCCCTGTAGATTTTGGACTATATTTCAATGAAGTGGATTCCTTTGCAATTACCTCATCGAATGATAAGGTAATTGTCTTAGAGGGAACCGTGTCTGGAGATAATATGGTAAATGTGTTAAGGGAAACAGGAGCACTTAAACAGTTATCACTTTCCTCTTTTCCAGAGAAAGAGTTAGAGGATGCTAGGCCAATTAAAGTAAAAGCTTCTTTGGATCCAGACACTGTATGCCTAACAAAAGTATCTATTGATATGGCTGAGACTTATCAGGATCTTTCCAACCTTCTTTTTGGAGAGGATAGTTTAGTTAATCCAAAGATCAATCAGTGTACGGTTGAACTGAACAACATAAAACTTAACCAACAATATGAAATACCTATGCCTGAAGATATCAAATTAGCTTTAAAGAAGATGCTATAGAGGAATCCCTGTGTTATAGGATAAGTTACCAAGGTCATCTATGAGTATCTGGATTAGGGAATGCTGTTGCTGCTTGTCTTCACATTGAAAGATGATAGAATATAGTATTTGGCAACGTTTATAAGCAGAATCAATACCAAGGTGGAATAAATCAATAAAGGATTCCCTCCTTATCCTTTGTGGCTCGAATGGAGAGGACCATAAACGATGGGACAAGTTCATAATATCCAGGTTCATTTGCAAATCATCCGAACTTATTACGCAGGAAGGGCGGTATGGAATGTGAAGCAGGTTTTCTATCGTTTTGAAAAGAGGCTTTTTAATTCCGTTTTTATCCTTTAGACAGGTTGCTGTGTAGGGAAATAAGGTTACTGCCCGATACATCTGCGAAGCACTGGTTAAACCAAAACCGGTTTCTGTTCCATATACATTGTTACATGTCGAGGATAGGAAGGATGCTATTAAATGACGTTCTTTTCCTTTCGGGTTTGTAATGGAGACATAATCCTGCTCACTGGGGAATTTTCTAAGATATTTAAACAATAGGTTGGTATCCAATGTTGTTTCTAGGCAACAGTGTTGGTAGGAACGTAGTGATTTCTTTATTTTATCCCAAGAAGGATTGGCAAAGGCTTCTATATAAGGATGAGCTATGGTATCTAAGGTATAATGGCAGAGAAGCCCACTTAGATAAGCATATAGTACTTCCTTTTCTTGATAATTACTCTTTGTCGTTATATAACGGATTCCTGTGCTTAAGAATTCCTTTGTCTTGGTTTTGTGAAGCCTGCTTCCTAAAGAAATATTTTTATGCAAATGGCTTGGAAAATAATATAAAAAAATATCAGGGCCTTCGCCACCCAGGCAGAAGGCTTTTCTATATTGTGTGAGAATGGGATAAGCCTTTGAGTCCTGCAAGCGCCTAGCTGTTCCAATGGAGAACAGATAATGACTTAAATAACCTGGCATAGTAATCAGCTCCTTTCTTTGTTATGCCTATTTGTTTATATTATACACCATTATTCAGAAATCAACCGTGTATGACTATTGTGTTTATTATATGCCAATGCTAAAATAGTGAAATAGAAATGGAGAATATAGTATGGATTTATTTGATTATATGAGAGAGAACAATATGAAGAAGGAGTCCCCCCTTGCCTCTAGGTTAAGACCGGAAACGTTGGAAGAGGTAGTAGGACAGGAGCATATTATTGGCAAAGATAAGCTGCTATACCGAGCCATAAAGGCGGATAAATTAAGCTCTATCATATTTTATGGACCGCCGGGAACAGGGAAAACCACTCTTGCAAAAGTAATTGCTCATACAACCAGTGCAGAATTTACTCAGATTAATGCCACCAGTGCAGGCAAAAAGGATATGGAAGAAGTAGTGACAAAAGCCAAACAGACTGCCGGTATGTATGGAAAGCGAACCATCCTGTTTGTGGATGAGATTCATCGATTTAATAAGGGACAGCAGGATTATTTGTTGCCATTTGTGGAAGATGGAACCATTATATTAATTGGAGCCACTACTGAGAATCCGTATTTTGAAGTAAATGGAGCGCTTATATCCAGGTCCATTATCTTTCAACTGAAGCCTCTAGAAAAAGAAGATATTAAGAAACTGTTAGTTCGTGCTATTTCAGACAAGGAAAAGGGTCTTGGAGTATATAAGCTGAAGGTATCAGAGGATGCTATGGAGTTTCTTTCTGATGTCAGTAATGGAGACGCAAGAAATGCCTTAAATGCCATTGAATTAGGTGCTCTTACTACTGCTCCTGCACCAGATGGATTTATTCATATAGATCTTGAAGTAGCTAGCCAGTGTATTCAAAAGCGTAATATTCGTTATGATAAGACCGGAGACAATCATTATAATACAATTTCAGCCTTTATTAAGAGTATGAGAGGTTCAGATCCTGATGCTGCAGTATATTATCTGGCAAGGATGCTGTATGCAGGAGAAGATGTAAAGTTTATTGCGAGAAGAATTATGATATGTGCCTCTGAAGATGTAGGCAATGCAGATCCAAATGCACTTGTGGTAGCCACTAACGCAGCTATGGCAGTGGAACGCATTGGAATGCCAGAATCTAGCTTGATCTTATCCCAGGCAGCAACTTATGTAGCCTGTGCACCAAAGAGTAACAGTGCAACTTTAGCTATTGGTAAGGCTATGGAAGCTGTAAAAAATGAACGGACTACTACAATTCCATCCTACTTGATGGATGCACATTATGCAGCGGCCAGTAAACTTGGTAATGGGATTGGTTATAAATATGCCCATGATTATCCGAATCATTATGTTAAGCAGCAGTATCTACCTGATGAATTAAAGGATGAAATCTTCTATGTACCATCAGATAATGGGTACGAAAAGGAAATTAAGAAACATTTGAATTTTATCAAGAATTATTAGAATGGTTTAATCTAGTGAAACTCTATAAAAAGAATTAAAGTAATTTATATAGGAGAACTGGTTATGGAAAAGCTGAAAGAAGAACTTTATCAAAAAGGGGCATCTCTTGTTGGTTTTGGTAAAGTTGAAGACTTATATCCCAAGAATGACCCTTCAGGCTCTAAAATCATTGAGAATGAAACTCTAGAAAGTGAGATACCACATTATCCTGTGGGAATAGCCATTGCTATTGCTATACCAAAAGAGGTTGTGAAAGGAATCTCATTAAAACCAACTATGGACTATTATCATACATATTATGAGTTGAATCATAGACTGGATTCTCTAGCTGAGTTTTGTGAAAACTATCTTGTGAATTTGGGATGTCAAGCATATGCGCAAACAGTGAACCGGGCAAAGGAATATGGTAATTTTAAAACAGTGATGCCACACAAAACAGTTGCAGTAACTGCAGGATTAGGATGGATAGGTAAAAGTGCATTACTTGTTACTAAAGAGTTTGGCTCTGCTGTCAGACTTACTTCTGTATTAACAACAGCTCCCTTAGAGTGTAATCAAAGAATTCTAGAATCACCTTGTAAAGGTTGTGAAATCTGTAAAAATGCCTGTCCGGGAAAAGCAATCACGGGAAATGTATGGGATAGTAAAAAGGATAGAGATTGGATTTTCAATGCATTAGCTTGCAGAAAACAGGCAAGAAAGATAGCTTTTTTAGAGCTGGGAAAAGAAATTACATTGTGCGGAAAGTGTATTGAAGTATGTCCATATACACAGAGATATCTTCGCTGAGACCATGTTTTATAAAACAAATTGCACTGGGTTGGAGAAGAAGATGTCGCTAATACGGCCCAACCCAGGGGAGAGTTTTGTATACAAAACTCTTTTTTATTTTGTATCTTTCTCCACGTGGGAGGTATTCATAGTAGAGTATTTCGTAATATCTTCGTCAGAAGAAGCTTTTTCTGCTTTATCCTGATCAGCTCTTCTTTTTAGAAATTTAATAACTAACATATAGCCATATAGAACAATTGGAAGGCCAATAGAACAGAAAAGACTGGCCATAAAGAGACCTTCAGTTGCTTTTGAGCCTATTAACGCTGCTATAAGGGTAGATACATAGCAGCCAAGTAAGAGGATTACACCTAATAGTGCTAGCACCCGTTTTGTTTTTGCCATCGTTTGTATCCTTTCTTTATAATATAGAAAAACGGTTATTTCCTATATTATAAAGTACTCATTCATTTTCTGCAACAAGATCGGGTTAAGCTTATCTAGAACTATTGATGCTTTTTTTGACTGTAATTATGACCAGAGGAAGACCCGGTAGAGCCACTACTTACATAATCACTTGTTGAATTCTTTTGATGCTCATAATTATTAATAACAGAATTGCCATTTCCTTTTCCGGCTTTTTTGTTTGTAGCGTTCATTTCTTTCTTATTCATATGATACCTCTTTATTCGATCTTACATCCCACATTTTCGATACAAGATTTTATGCTGTTTTCATCGGTTTCTTCGTTATATCCAACTTCAATTGTGCTTCTACCCATATCTACGTTAACCATAGAGATTCCATCGATATTATTCAATGCATTTTTCAACTGTGTTTTTACGTCAGAATTCTGCAGGCCGGATATATTATAATGGACTTTATTCATGAGGACCTCCTTGACTAGTAATGAGAGTCTATTAATGATAACAACAATATTATTCCTTTTGAACGATGGGGTTATTCATTGAAGTATTAGGAAGAAGTTTACATTAATAAGAAAATCATATAAAATACAATTGAAAGAAGGATACTGTATTTGTACTATAATAACGTTAAGAGAAAGGTAAGCGATAGATGAAAGAAATAATCAAAAGAATCATTGTGACAATCCTAGTGGTTGGACTTGCAATTGTAACGGCTATATTAGTTCGTGAGTGCATACCAATACATAGGCTTGAGCTGGCAGCATCCATAGTCTTCCGAATCTGTGGGAGTATTGCTATTATTGCTGCTATCATAGGAATTTATATGAGTAATAAGGCAGTAGATCAGTCACAAGATGAGGTGGATATAGGACAACTGGACCGTGAACGAAAAGAATATAGAGAGCGTGCCAAAAAGGATTATGAGGCCGAGAAAAAGCGAATTCTTAGGTTTTTAAACTGGGGGACAGTTTATTTCTGGTTTATCTATCTTACCTTATGGATAGGCATGACAGCTTTGTTCCTTTTTGGGGAAGATAACGATTTTAGAGGACTATCCCTCGTATTCCTTGTTTGGATTTATGGGTTAAATGGCTGTGCTTGCTTGAAAATTGAAGTGACCGACGATTCTACTAGGATAAAGGAAAATGAATATCCAGTTCTAACGAAAATTGTAAAAGATGTATTTTTAGAATGTGGGATTAGAGGAAGAATCAGGTTATATAGGAATCATAATAATGTAATCGCTGTAGCAAGGACTTTCGGTGTCAATCATGTTAATCTTGGAGCATTAGCAATTGCTTTATTAGATGAGCAGGAACTTCGTCAGATGCTTTATCATGAAGCAGCTCATATAAAGAGTAAGGATATTCATGTATCCTATCGTTTGGCAAAAGGGTATGAAAAATGGAATCACTTTTCATCATCAGGCTGGGGAATTGCCAGTATAGCACCTGTATATCTCTTATGCTATTTGTACAATAAGGAGTACATATTATTTGATGAGACTTCCTCCCATACTATAGAGACTATGGCAGACAGATATGTTACAACCTTTGGAGATAATCAGCTAGCCGTCAATGGACTGGCCAAGTTATCTATGTTCGATTGTTCGCTGGATGAATATGTAGGAGATGGAACCTATTTCTATCTTCGGAAAGAACAGCTTGAGAAGGGAACGTATCGCCGACAGATACGCGAATTTATTGAAGTGTTAACGAAAAAAGAAGTTGAGTGGAGAAAACAAATTGAGAATTATTTATTAGAAGATACTTCCTCACATCCAACCTTTTCAGAACGAAAGGCAATTATGGAGGTTGAGAATTATCAGATATGCTTTAAAGAAAATGCTCCGGCTTATGAAGAGGAGCGCAATAGATTCCTAGATGCAGCTGATCAAGAGTTATATGGTGCTTTGCTTCCGTGTTATGATACATTACGCGAAGAAGAGTATGTAGCACCAATGGCTAAGATAACTGCCTATAAAGCTGGTAAGCTAGGAAATGATTTGTTGACTAAGCTTCAGATTGCTGCGTTATATGAAGAAATATGTTTACATGATGAGGCATATACCTTGTATGAGGAGATTCGAAAAGAGGATCCCCAAAATGCAACTGCTGCCTATGGAATTGGTCGGATCAAACTCATGCGTAAAGACCATTCGGGTATTCAAGATATCTACGATTCTTTGGGAAATCATAATGATACAGATGAGAAGCTTGGATTAATCGGGGATTATTGTGTAGCAATGGGACTTGCAGACGAGTATGAGTACTGGAAGCAAATCAAGAACGATAAACTTAATTACTTTTATAACAGATATGAGAAAATAGATGATTGTTGGGATAAAGAGATTCTGTCAGCCAGTGATTTGGCTCCAGAATTGATAGACAGACGTCAATATGAAATCCTTCAAATTGGACAAGGTATGATTGATAAGATCTATTTAGTAAAAAAACAACTAAGTGAAGATTGTAAAATGAATACCTTTTTGTTAAGGCCTAAGGATAGAGTAGATGAAAAACGATGGGATGAATTGATGGATCGAGTGTTTCTTTTGTTAGATAATGACGGAGAGGAGAATATTCAATATGGTCTACGATGCTTAAGGGAGAATCCCCAGCTAGAAGTACTAGTGAGCAAAGTTGAAGGGGCATGTATATATTGGGAGTAAGGAAAGGGATTAAAGGAATGAGTTCTGTCATATACAGAGCTCATTTTTGCTGTAAATGTTCGTTTTATAGTGAAAATGCATAAAAATATTTTATAATCAAACAAAATACCGTAAAAGTTGACAAAAAAACAAAAATGGTCTAAAATAGTAACATAAACAAACAAAATAGACAGAAATAGAACAGAATGGAACACTGAGTGAAGAGGAAGGTGATTAATATACTAGCTGCAGAAAGACATTTAAAAATCATTGAGTTAATCAGTAAAACTGGTTCCGTTCATGTTGAAGAACTTGCAAAGATATTTGATGTAAGCTTAATGACCATTCGTAGGGATCTTGAGAAGTTGCGAAAGGAAGGACGAATTGATCGATGCCATGGTGGAGCAATCATAAAAAGAGAAGTCCCTTACACTGAAAAACGTGTAAAGGAGACAGAAGCAAAGCATAGGATTGCGGAACTAAGCGCAAAGTTGGTGAAGAAAGGAAATGTTGTGTATCTGGATGCAGGAACCACTACCTATGAGGTTGCAAAGGCTATTGTAGACATTCACAATCTGACAATAATAACGAACGATCTTGAGATAGCAAAGTTACTTCTTACTTCCACTGCAAATTTGATTATATGTGGAGGTGGCATTCAGAAATCTACTGGGAGTATGGTGGGGGCTCTTGCAAACCAGATTATGGAGGATATGAGAGTGGATGTGGCATTTCTGGGAGCTCAGACCATTGATGATCAATTTAATGTATTGACACCTACGATGGACAAAGCTATCTTGAAACAGACAATCTGTAAGAACTCCAAAGAAAAATATCTCGTTGTAGATAGTTCGAAATTCGGCGGGCAGGCCTTAATTAAAATTAATGATTTATCGAGCTATACAGCGGTGATTACCAACAAACAATTTACATCAGAAGAAGAAAAAAAGTTACGAGAAATGAGGGGAACAATTTTCCATGTGTAAAGGAGGAATTATATGCCACAATGTTTAGTAATTGCAGATGATCTGACTGGTGCCGATGCCACTGGTGTGCTAATTAAGAAATTAAATTATAGTGCTTATACTGTAATAAATACAGAAGGCTTGGATGTCAATAAGTTTGCAGATAGTGATTGTATTCTATATCCGACAGATTCAAGATCAGTGGAACCAAGTGTTGCATATGAGAGAGTACATAGAGTGGTAAAGCTTCTGAAAGATGAGCATGTGAAAGTATATTCTAAACGGATTGATAGTACCCTAAGAGGTAACCTAGGTAGCGAAACAGATGCATTTTTAGATGCATTAGATAATCAAGCGATTGCCATGGTTGTTCCTTGCTTTCCTGGTGCAAAAAGGATTCTTGTAGGAGGATATCTCCTTGTTAATACGGTTCCTCTTCATAAAACGGAAGCAGCTGTAGATCCAAAGAATCCAGTTAACACTTCCTTAGTCCAGAAAATTTATGAGGAACAATCAAAGTATTCGGTTGCCTCTCTTTATATGAATGATTTAATGCTTGGGAAGGAGCATCTGATTCGTAAAATTCATGAGTTTAAGAATAGTGGGATTAGGACTATCATATTCGATTCTATCTCCCAAGAGGATATGGATTTAATTGCAGAGGCAGTCATTGAGAGTAAGGTTAATTTTATCACGGTAGATCCAGGTAGCTTTACCGCAACCGTAACGAAAAAACTTGTTGTACCAAATAGTCAGAAGAACAGATACAAGATTCTTGCAACAGTAGGCAGTGTGAACCCGGTAGCAAAGACACAAATGGAGGAGCTGTTTCTGGAACAAAAAGTCTTTAATGTGTTTGTGAAAACAGTTGAATTCCTAGAAGGAGAGGAACGTAGAAAGAGAGAAATCACCCGTGTTGTTGATGAAATCTTAAATCATTGCAGTTCCTATGAAATATGCACCGTGATAGGCGATGGAATCATGCCTGAGAACCGGATAGATTTTATACCTTACGCCCAAAAATACCAATGTTCATCTGATGAAGTAAGCAATATGATCAATAGCTCCATGGCAGAGATTACTTACCAAATACTAAAAGCAAACAATGAATTTAGAGGAATATATACAAGTGGAGGAGATATCACAGTAGCAGTTACTAAAAAACTTAAGACGGCAGGTATTAAGCTACTGGATGAAGTATTACCGTTAGCAGCCTATGGTGAATTTATGGCCGGTGAATTTGATGGCTTAAAAATTATAACCAAGGGAGGTATGGCGGGAGATAAATATGCTATGAGTAACTGTATAAAATATTTGCAGGAGAGATTATTCTGTTAATAATTCATACTAAAAGTAAAAGAATGGAGGGATGTATTTTGAAACCATTAATAGCAATACCAATGGGAGATCCTGCAGGTATTGGTCCGGAAATTGTAGTGAAATCTCTGGGTAAGAAAGAAGTATCTGACGCTGCACGTTGTGTTGTAGTCGGAGACCGAAAAATTATCGAAGATGCGATTCGCTTTACAAATTCCGAACTAACTGTAAAACTAATTCAAAATCCAGAGGAGGGTGATTATCAAGAAGGTATTTTAAACCTGATTGACCTGGACAATGTTGACATGCAGGAATTTAAAATGGGTCAGGTCAGTGGTATGTGCGGTAAGGCAGCTTATGACTATATCGCAAAAAGTATTGAATTGGCAAATCACAAGAAAGTCGCAGCAGTATCGACAACACCAATCAACAAGGAATCGTTAAAAGCCGGACATGTTAATTTTATCGGTCATACGGAGATTTTTGGGGCTTTGACCGGTACAGAAGATCCACTTACCATGTTCGAGGTACATGGAATGAGGGTATTCTTCTTAACTCGCCATGTATCATTACGGAAAGCCTGTGATATGATTACAAAAGAGAGAATTAAGGATTACGTAAAGCGTTGTAAGGATGTTCTTACAAAGCTTGGAGTAACCGATGGAACAATGGCAATTGCCGGACTTAATCCACACTGTGGAGAGCATGGCCTCTTTGGAGATGAAGAAGTGAATGACGTGATACCGGCAGTAGAAGAACTACGTGAGGAAGGTTATGATGTAGTAGGACCAATCGGAGCAGACTCTGTATTCCATCTGGCATTACAGGGACGCTTTAACTGTGTACTATCTCTATATCATGATCAAGGGCATATCGCGACAAAAACACTTGACTTTGAAAGAACAATTGCTATCACTGGAGGAATGCCTATTCTTAGAACCTCTGTTGACCATGGAACTGCAATGGACATAGCGGGAAAAGGTATTGCAAGTGAAGTAAGTATGGCAGAAGCAATTCTTCTTGCGGTTAAGTATTCAAAGAACTTTATGGGGTAAATATACTAAAGTGAAAAGATTCTAAAGTGAAAAGATTCTAAAGTGTAAGAACTACTAATGTGAAAGGAGTTTACATATGGATGTACAAGTATCAGGATCTCAAATGCTTATAGGCTTAGGAATAGGGTTAGCAGTATTAATCTTTTTGATTCTAAAAACAAAGGTACACGTATTTATTGCTCTTATTATAGCTGGTGTTCTTGTAGGTCTTATAGGAGGCCTTGGAACTACAGCTACGGTTGATGCAATTACTGCAGGTTTTGGATCAACCCTTGGAAGTATTGGTATTATTATTGGCTTTGGAATTATGATGGGTCAGATGTTTGAAATATCAGGAGCAGCGGAAAGGATGGCAAGAACCTTCCTTAAGCTGTTCGGTAAAGGAAGAGAAGAAGCGGCACTTGCTTTAACTGGATTTCTGGTTTCTATTCCAATTTTCTGTGATTCCGGTTTTGTTATACTCTCTCCATTGGCAAAGGCACTGTCTCGAACAACGAAAAAATCTATCGCTGGCTTATCTGTAGCCCTTGCTGGTGGACTTGTAATCACACACTCTTTAGTACCTCCTACTCCAGGACCTCTTGGTGTAGCAGGAACATTTGGTGTAGATGTAGGAAAATTCATTCTACTCGGTATTGCAATTTCACTTCCGATGGCAATCGCTATTACTCTTTACAGTAAATACATAGGGAAAAAAATCTATCAGTTACCTGATGAGACAGGTGAAGGTTGGGTAAGACCTCCATATCAGAAACCAGTTTATGACATTACTTCTGATGAAACTGAACGTGATTTACCATCAGCATTTTTATCCTTTACACCAATTGTACTTCCTATTATTTTGATTTTACTAAACACCGTATTGTCAGCACTTGAGTTAACAACAGGTTTTTATGCTGCGCTAATTTTCCTTGGCAAACCAATTATTGCCGTAGGCATTGGATTGCTCATTTCTATTTATACCTTAACCAGAGGCAAGGAAGTAAAATGGGTGATTGGTGAACTGGAAGAAAGCATGAAATCTGCTGGTATCATTATATTTGTTACCGGTGGTGGTGGTGCTCTTGGACAGGTATTAAAAGCAGCTGGTGTTGGTGATTATATTGCTAAAGGTATTGCTTCCACATCAATTCCTGTTATTCTATTACCATTCATCATCGCTACTTTAGTACGTTTTGTACAAGGTTCTGGTACTGTTGCAATGATCACTGCAGCAGGTATTACAGCTCCAATCGTTGAAGCAGCTGGTGGCAATATGTTACTTGGTGCATTTGCAGCTTGTGTAGGTTCATTATTCTTCTCCTACTTTAATGATAGTTTCTACTGGGTAGTTAACCGTCTTAGTGGTATCACAGAAACGAAGGAGCAGGTCAGAGTATGGTCCTTTACAACAACAATTGCCTGGGCCGTTGGTCTGGTAGAACTTCTTATTTTGAATATCTTTATGTAAATTAGTATTTATAATAATAGGATAGTTTTGTAATAGAAGGAACCAATTCCTGTTAATCAGACAGGCATTGGTTCCTTTTTATCTACCGGCCCAATTCTGAAATTTTCCTTCTTGACAATAATAAGATTACTAATATAATAATAGTTGAGCAACTGTTCAACTATTAAAAAAGGAGGAAATGTATGATTCAAATAATTGGGGTAGTAGAGGTATTCATATTTTATATAGCTTATTTTTTAAAACTCTTTAAACAGAAATGGACAGGAATTATAACAAATCAGCTTGGTAAAGGCAAAAAACCAGAAAAAACTATTATCATTGAAAAGTTGTTGCGAGTGGCAAGCACAATAATTGCTGTAGTAATACTGGCAAGTACAATATTAAATCATACGATAATATCTAATTACATGTTGAGATGGGTTGGACTAATATTGTTTGGCAGTGGCACTACGCTTTTTGTTATAGCAATGCTTACGATGCAAGATAATTGGAGAGCTGGCATTCCGGATGTAGACAAAACATCTATGGTTACTTCAGGAATATATAAAATTAGCAGAAACCCAGCTTTTTTAGGATTTGACTTGACCTATATAGGAGCTAGCATGGCTTTTGGAAGCATTATTTTATACATATTGACAATCTTTACAATTATACTCATGCACCTACAGATATTAGAAGAAGAAAAATTCTTAGAGGATACCTTTGGAAATGAGTACCTTAGCTATAAACAAAGAGTTGGAAGGTATTTTGTATTATTTTAAAGGGGGGTATTATGGAAAGTAGTTTATTTTATAAGGGAATGTCAAAGATATATGACTTATTAGAATTCACCTATTTTAGGAATCAATGTCGTAATCCACGAACCCAAGTTTTGAATTTCATTAATCAGAAGGATACTATGATTCTTGATGTTTGTACAGGTACAGCAACTAATGCAATCGCAATTGCACAAAGGTATAAGAAAGCGAGAGTCATAGGGATTGACAGATCAAAAGAGATGCTACATATTGCAAAGAATAAGGTTAGAAAAAATGAGTTTAATAATATAAAATTATATGAAATGGATGCTACCAAGACAGGTTTTGAAGATAATACATTTGATGTAGTATTGATATCTCTGGTATTACATGAAGTACCAGAAGCAATTGCTGAGAATATCTTAAAAGAAACAAAACGTATTCTAAAGCAGGGAGGTAAGTTGCTAATTATAGAATGGGAAGAACCTAAATGTTTCTTACAAAAGATATGGTTTCTTCCTATTAGAAAACTGGAACCTAAAGGATTTGAACAGTTTTTAAAAGTAGATACGAAAAGTTATTTTGGAATGTTTGGTTTTGTGATTTCAAAAATAAAACATTGCGACTATACCAAAGTTCTTGTGCTAAGAAACATTAAATAATAAGGTAATTACCATGAGCGCTATAAAATGGGTTCTGTATATAACAGGACTCATTTTTTTGATATAATTACTATAAAGTGTCAGAATTAAACAATAAATCTTGAATGTATTAAGTGAATCGATTCTATGAAAGGAGTGTGAATGAATTGACGGATGAAGAAATATTAGAGCATTTTCAGGAAGATGCACAAAATGCTCTTAGCCTATTGTTAGATTCGTACACACCATTGGTATATACCATTGTATACAACAAGATAAACACGGTATGTTCACAAGAGGATATAGAGGAGTGTGTTAGCGATATTTTTTATAAGTTTTATCTACAGGTGTTTCAGATTGATCTGACAAAAGGATCAATTAAAAGCTATTTATCTACTATTGCGAAACGTCATTCTATTAATCTATATCAATCCAGATTTTACATAAAAAATGCTCCTAAGGTAGCCCTAGATCTTAAGGAACATGACCTGCCGGACCTGAAAAATAATATTGAAGAAGGTTTGCTTCAAAAAGAAAACCGACAGCAGATCATGGAAGCAGTCAAGAGTCTGGGGGAACCTGATAGTGAAATCTTTATTCGAAAGTATTTTGAAGGACAAAATACAAAAGAAATAGCAGATCAGTTAGCACTAAAACCCAATACAGTCGACAAAAAGATATCTCGCGGTTTAAGGAAATTAAAAATGATATTAGGAGCATTCCTGTTAAGTAACAAATTACGGGTTTGCAAAAAATGAGTGTCACCCATAGAATAATGATTGTTAACTGGCAGGTTAATAAAATCATCGTTCAAAAGGAGACACCCACATATGAATTG
>JAEYPA010000133.1 GCA_023411225.1 Bacillota bacterium | reverse complement strand
AGCCAATGGGCTTCGGCCTTTGCCGAAAGTGGATTGGGAGTTACCAAGGCTGTAGGTGATCTAGCGGGACCTTGCCTCTTTGCTATATTAATGGGCATTAGTCGAGTGCTGTATGCCAAGTTCAGCGAAAAGCTTGATTTGATGGTAGCCATGGCAGGAAGTGGTGTCTTATGTATTCTTAGCTATTTGGTGTCTTGTCTATCTCCTTGGTCAATTGTTTCCTTAATAGGCTGTGGGTTATGCGGTCTGTCTGTAGGCATTCTATGGCCGGGAACCTTTAGTCTGGCAGCAAAGCGATTTCCTACAGGAGGAACCGCTATGTTTGCCTTATTTGCTTTAGCCGGCGACCTTGGTTGTTCTGGAGGACCTTCTGCTGTAGGCTTTGTATCAGGTATTTTTAATGGTCAGCTTAAAACTGGATTGTTAGTAGCGATTGTATTTCCAGTATTACTTTTATTTACAATAACAATATTAAGACAGAGTGCCCCTACTGAGAAATGATGCTGTAGGGGCATTTTATGTAGGGAATATGGGAACTTAGGAATCAGGTGATTGAAAAGATTTTAAATTTTTGGTAGGATTCGGAGGAGAGGTGGTAGGGTGCAGATACATATTAAAGTGGATTCTCAAGTAGAAGAAACTACGATTCAAGTGAATTGTAACAGGATTACTCCGGAGATTGAGAAACTTTTAGCTACTCTTCGAATGTTAGATAAGCAGTTGTTAGTGAAAAGAGAAGAAGAAACCCACATTTTAGATGTGGGAAAGATTATTTACATGGAATCCATAGACAGAAAGACATTTGTTTATACAATCTCAGACATCTATGAATCCCCATTGCGTTTATATGAACTGGAGGAACAACTAGAGGATTATGGATTTTATCGGGTTAGTAAGTCTTGTATCCTGCAGTTACGAAATATACAGTCACTAAAAGCTGATTTTGATCGAAGAATCCGAGTAACGATGGAAAATGGGGAACAGCTTATGGTATCCAGACAGTATGCAGATGGGTTGAAAAAGAAACTGGGGGTGAGATGATGGAAGAGAAAAAGACTATATGGGATTATATTGGGCAGGTATTTTTTAATTTTGGTATGATAATGGTAATATTAATCTTTATTTACTTTATATCTGGGGATAGTGCAAAGGGGTACTCCAGTATGTTTCCTTATGGATCGGAGGCAATAGGATTAACTACCATGTTTCAATATCTTATGCTATCCATTCTGTTTTTAGGAGTAAGAATTCTTTTTTTTACAGATCTGGTTTTTAAAAGACTATGTCGTGTAGGTAGGCTTCTTGGGATGCTTTCCGTTATTATTGCTGTAATTGTATTGTTTATCTTTCTGTTTGACTGGTTTCCGGTGGGATACTGGAAGCCTTGGTTGATGTTTTTTATCTGTTTTGGAGTTAGTGCCATAATCAGTATTGTGGTTAGTATCTTCAAGGAACGTTCTGAAAATCGCAAGATGGATGAAGCTTTACGACGACTAAAGGAAGAAATGAGGGAGTAAGATGACTTATGCAGTAGAATTAAATGATATTACCCATTCTTATGGGGAAAAGCAGGTACTCAATCATATTACAAGAAAGATTACATCAGGTGAGATCTTTGGCCTCTTAGGGCCTTCAGGAGCAGGGAAAACCACAATGATTCAGATTCTTACCGGTCAATTAAGACAGACTTCTGGGAAGGCGCTGCTTTTACAGCAGGACACATTAGCCTTAGGAAGTGAGACACATCGGAAAATGGGATTGATGTTAGACAACTTTGGCCTCTATGGACGCCTATCTTGCTTTGATAATCTGAATCTGATTGCCAGGTTTTATCGGATTAATAAAGAGATAGTAGATCAGATGCTGGAGCAAGTGGAATTAACAGATGCCCGAAATACATTGGTATCAAAGCTATCTAAAGGGATGAAACAGAGACTTTTATTTGCCAGAGCTATTATGGGAAAACCGGAAATTCTATTCCTGGATGAACCTACCAGTGGATTGGATCCTGGAACAGCAGCCCAAATCCATAGTTTAATCAGAGAACAACAGAAAAGAGGGACTACTGTCTTTCTAACTACCCATAACATGGAGGAGGCTACGAAGCTTTGTCACCATGTAGCCTTACTTCATCAGGGAAATATAATAGAGTATGGTTCCCCGCAGGAGGTATGCAAGAAATACAATCACCAGAATCAACTACAGCTTACCCTTACAACAGGGGAAATAAAAGTACTGCCAAATGCACCTGCAACTGGAGAACTCATAAAAAACTATTTTGAAAAGAATATGATTCAAACAATACATTCCTCAGAGCCCAATCTGGAGACGGTATTCATGGAGCTGACTGGAAGGGGGTTAATATAAATGAGTCTTACCAACTTAACTACTATTATTGGGAAACAAATGAAAGATACCCTTAGACATAAAGAAAGTCTAATTCAATTTATTCTTATGCCGATTATGGTTATTATCCTGCAGAATTCTGTGCAAACAGTTGATATGCCAAAAAATTATTTTGTCAATATATTTGCAACCATGTATATAGGAATGGCTCCACTCAGTATTATGGCATCCATTATTTCTGAGGAAAAGGAGAAGGATACTCTAAGAGTCTTATTAATGCATAATGTAAAACCATTGGAGTACTTGCTAGGAATAGGTAGCTTTATACTAGGAATCTGTATGCTAGGTGTATTCATTTTTGCTATGGTAGGTGGATACAGTGGAATGATTCTTCTTAGGTTTATTCTGATTATGGTGATTGGTATTGTAATCTCCATTATTATTGGCGCTCTGATTGGAATTATGTGCAAAAGTCAGATGACAGCAACCTCCATAACCGTTCCTGTTATGATGTTTGTTTCCTTCCTGCCAATGCTGTCTATGTTTAACCCTACCATAAAGAAAGTTGCTTGGCTCACCTACACAGGGCAGATTAGTGAGATGATTGGTAAGGTGGAACATTTTTCCCTATCTTATGAAAATATTTTTGTATTAGTGGGAAATATTATGATTACTGGACTCCTGTTTGTATTTTCCTACAAACGAAGTAATCTATGCTAAATGCAAATATCTACTATATTTCATCTCTTATTTTTGATACAATAGCTTCGATAGTACATATTACAATTAAGAGAAACGATTGGTAAGTAACATGGGTAAAGCCGATGTAGCAAAACTAAAATTAACTGCATCTATGACAATCTTTGGGACGATAGGTGTTTTTGTACGATATATCCCCCTGCCATCCAGTATTCTGGCTTTGGTAAGGGGGCTTATTGGCGTACTTTTTTTACTATTATTCATGGTAGTCACAAGAAATAAGATCTCCGGTAAATCCATAAGAGAGAATCTGTTTATTCTCATCCTTTCTGGTGCCGCCATAGGCATCAACTGGATTTTATTGTTTGAGGCTTACCATTACACCACAGTGGCAACTGCCACCCTATGCTATTATCTGGTGCCGGTAATTGTAATCCTAGTTTCTCCACTTATTTTACACGAGAGACTGACGGTAAAGAAACTACTTTGTGTGGTGATAGCCTTAATGGGCATGGTGTTTGTGTCTGGTGTATTAGAAACTGGAATAAGTAGCATTATGGAATTAAAAGGAATTCTATATGGAATAGGGGCTGCAACATTCTATGCCTCTGTTATCCTCTTAAATAAGAAACTAAGGAACATTTCAGCTTATGATAGAACTGCTCTGCAACTAGGAGTAGCAGTAGTAGTGCTTTTGCCGTATACTTTACTGACTCAATCCATTCAGATAAGTATGCTATCTTTTCGAGTCATTGTTTTAGTATTGATAGTCGGTACGATACATACCGGCCTTGCTTATGCCTTATATTTTGGTTCTATGAAAGACCTAAAGGCACAGACAGTTGCTATTTTTGGCTATATTGACCCAGTGGTGGCAATTCTACTATCAGCCATCATTTTGCAGGAAGGCTTAGGGATTACTGGTATCATTGGAGCAGTTATGATATTGGGAGCCACCTTTGTCAGTGAGTATGACATTAAATCAAAAGCCGTAAGGAGTGAGGATTCTTGATATTAATAGTAGAAGATAATAGGGATGTCAACCATGTATTAAAGGAAGCATTGGAGCAGGCAGGTTATTCATCGGAGTCTGTCTATGACGGTTTGACTGCCATTGAGCTTCTTCGAGAGAAGAATTATGAATTAGTGCTTTTAGACATCATGTTGCCTTACCGAAGTGGAGACCAGCTTTTAAAAGAGCTTAGGACCTTTTCCCAGATACCTGTCATCATAATCTCGGCCAAAGACATGGTGGGAACCAAGGTGGACCTTTTAAAACTGGGAGCAGATGATTATGTTACAAAACCATTTGACTTAGACGAGGTTGTGGCCAGAGTAGAATCCAATCTAAGACGGTACATTACCCATGAGAAGCAGGAGGAAGTACTGCATTTTAAAGACCTAGTTCTTAATATAGAGGAAAAACGGGCAATGATAGGAGATTCTGTACTTGATCTTACCGCCAAAGAGTTGGGAATCTTAGAGTTACTACTTCGTAATCCCAAGAAAGTCTTTACCAAGGCTAATCTGTATGAGACCATCTGGAAGGAGCCCTATTACGGAGACGATAATACCATAAAAGCCCATATGAGTAATCTTAGAAGTAAGTTAAAGGGAGTAGCTCCAGGTCAAGAATATATAGAAACAGTTTGGGGGCTTGGCTACCGGCTGAAGGAAAACTAGAACGAATTCTTTACAATTATGTCGATATACTTAACCTTTTCTTAACCATAATATCATATGATAGAACTATCAAGTGAGGAAAGGATGAGAAGAATGGAACAGTACGTATTGAAAACCCTTGGTGTGACCAAAGAGTTTCGCAATTTTACAGCACTGAATAATGTCAGTATAGCCTTGGAATCTGGGAGAATATATGGTCTCATTGGGAAGAATGGGGCAGGTAAAACCACCTTAATGAGAATCATTGCAGGACTTAGCTTTCCTACAAAGGGAAGCTTGTCACTATTTGGTTCTATCAATGAAAAAGAATATCAGGGAGAATTAAAGCGTATTGGGTGCCTCATTGAATATCCAAGTATGAATGGCTCTATGACAGCCAGAGAGAATCTGAAACTTCATCGAATTATAAGGGGTGTCCCACAGCGTGAGGAAGATGAGGAATTATTGGAATTAGTGGGATTAAAGGATACAGGAAAGAAGAAGGTAAAGGATTTTTCGCTCGGTATGAGACAAAGATTGGGGATTGCCATTGCACTGATTGCTAATCCGGAACTTCTTATTTTGGATGAGCCTGTTAATGGTTTAGATCCAGTTGGGGTTATTGAGATTCGTAATCTTATAAAACAGATTTGTAAGGAGAGAAATATCTGTATCCTCATTTCCAGTCATAATCTGCCGGAACTATTTCAGACAGCATCTGATTATATTATGATTGACCATGGAGAGATCAGGCAGACTCTTACTTTAGAAGAATTAGAAGAGCGCTGTAGACATCATCTTGTAATAGAGTGTGAAGAGACAGAGAAAGCAGTCTGGGTACTAGAAGAAATTCTACACACCAACAGATACAAGGTATTGCAAGATAAAAGCATCTGGATAGATGCCTTTATTGAGAATAGAAAATTAGTTATGAAAGCCTTAGTGGAACAGGGAATCCTTCCTACCAAATTTGTGGTGGAAGGTGAGACATTGGAGAATTATTTTCTGTCGGTCATAGGAGGTGGACGTAATGATTAATTTGATTCATGGGGAACTTTATAAATATAAAAAATCCCTTGCACTTAAGATATGCATTCTAATTACAATGGTTTGTGCAGTGCTTTTAGCGGTACTTTCTAATGGCAATGCCGTGGGAACCATGAATATTCCTGCCAATTCCCTATCTGGACTATCCGATATCTTTATTATGTCAGTGGTGGGAACCTTAATGGCAAGTCTTATAATTTGCGGTGATTTCGAGAGTAAGGATATGCATGATGCCATCTCTTGTGGACGAAGAAATATCGTCGTGAGTAAGTCCATTGGTTATTTTATCGTAATCGCTTTGCTGGTATTACCTTACGCCATTACTGCTTTTATCGGTTTTATTACCAAGGGACAGTTTCAGGCAACTTTCTCCTATTCTACCTATCTGACCTTAATGTCCAATCAGAGTGGAGTACCAGTAAATGCAGAGAGCATTGGTAAATCCATTGAGGTCCTGCTCATTAGCATTGTGCTTTATGCAGCTAGACTCAGCTTTTGTATTCCGCTTGCCTTTAAAATCAAGAAAGCTGTTGTAGTAACGGTTGCTGGAGTAGTATTAGGGTTTTTAAGTGATTTTTTTGTCAATCTCTTAAGTAAAGTTCCCGTATTAGATACCATATTAGAATATACTCCATTTGCTCATCCGATAGTAACAATGGATATGAGCCATGGGGAGCTCATAAAAATACTTGTCATTTCCCTTTCGTTCTTTGTTTTCATGATAATTTTAACTAATATACTGTTTAAAAAAGATGAAATTAAATAGGAGTGAGAGAACTTGAACTACATCCTTGCAGGACTAATCATTTTGTGTATCGTGTTATTTTGCTATATTTTATTTTTGAGAAGACAGGTGGGAAGGATCAATAGGATACTAGAAAAACGATTAAAAAATGGGAGCTCACAGATTATCAGTCTGGAGATGCTAGATTCTAGACTCAACCAACTTACCATTTCTATAAATCAGTGTCTTAAGGCGGAGGAAACCCTCCGTCTTAAAGTTGTTCATGAGGAAAATGATTTTAAGCAGTTAATTGCTAATATCTCGCATGATCTTAGGACCCCCTTAACAGCCATAAAGGGATATCTACAGCTCATGGAAAAGGATACTCTTACACAGAAGCAACAGGTACGAATAAAGATTATGAACACTCATATAACAGAGCTTGAATATCTTATTAATCAGTTCTATGAATATGCTTATCTACTGGATAGTAAACCGGATGTGGAGATATCTTCCTTCTCTTTGTCTAATGTGGTGGCAGAATGTCTGGCTGCTTCTATACCAGAATTAGAAAAGCATGGCCTGACGCTGGATTTTGAGGAAAGTAATGTATGGGTAGAGGCAGACTATAACATGACTCTTCGAATTATACAGAATCTTCTTCGTAATTGCGTGGCCCATGCCAATAAAAGTGTTAGGGTGGAGGTAAGACAAGAGGAGCAAGTGGCGCTTCATGTCATCAATGACGTTAACCCCGATAGTACGATAGATACTAAAAAGATATTTGATCGTTTTTTTGTAGCAGATCCCTCTAGAAAGACTACAGGACTTGGGCTCTCTATTGTAAAGCTATTAGCTTCTAACATGGGCTGTGAGGTAGGGGCTGACTTAGAGGAACAGAGGATAGACTTTTACTGTTATTTTCCAAACAAAGTAGTATAATGTGAGGGAAAGGGTGTGAGGTATATGGTAATACTAATATTTTGTTTTACTATGGTTATCATGTGGCTGGTATTGGCTGCCACCTATGGAGAAGGTGCTGTACATAATGGTAGATATACTCTTGGAGTTGTCCTTCCAGCGAATGCACAGGAATCTGAAGAGGTTCAGGGCATTCTCCATCAGTATATAGTAAAAAAGAGAATTCTCCATCTTATTGGATTTGCCTTCATTGGTCTTATTTTTTTCATGAAGGATTATACTTCTATTCTGTTGGTCTATGTGTTTACCTGGTTTTTTGTCCTATTACTAATCTATACCAAGCTACTAAAGAAGTATGCGTGGAAATTGTATGAGTTAAAGAAGAAAAATGGTTGGCTAGCATTAACAACAGCAGAGAAGGAAGCGGGAATGAAAGACGATGAGGATATCTACTGGTTAAAGGGAAAGAAAAATCCTTATCAAAAGGCAGGTCTGCAGGAAAAAAGAGTGGGGTTTGGCCTTGAGTTTAACGGTAGTAATAAGTGGAGTCTTGTCGTTATAGCAGTAGTTAGCATATGTGTTCTTGGGCTGGCTATGTTTTTATTAAAGTTTGATTTGGCTAAGGTTACCCTGGAAAAGCAAGGGGATAATATTTCCATCGAAGCGGCAGATATGGGAGTTACCTTTTCTCTTAGTAGTGTGAAAGAAGTTACACTACTTAAGGATTGCCCTTCTATGTCTAAAAAACATGGCTTTAATGGGAGTAAATTTAATTTTGGAACCTTTCGTGTATCCGGAATAGGTACCTGCGAAGTCTATGTCTATACCCATACAGACGAGGCCATAGAAGTGACTACGGAGCAGAGTACCATCTTATTTAATATGGAGAATAAAGAAGATACAGTAGATGCTTATCATCAGCTAAAAGATTGGAGTAAGAAACGCTAATGAGGGTAGATTAATATATAATTGGAAAGGGAAGGAATATGAAAGTCTTTGTTGTATATGCACATCCAAGTAGCAATAGTTTTACCTATCAGGCAAAGGAGAGATTCCTTGCAGGACTAACCGATGCTGGTCATACCTATGAAATCTCCGACTTATATGCCATGGATTTTAAAGAGACCTTTACGGAGCAGGAATACATGCGGGAAGCATTTTACCAAGAGGACTTGCCAGTTCCCGAAGATGTCTTAATAGAACAGAGAAAATGCGTAGAGGCAGATGCCATAGCCTTTATCTATCCAGTATTCTGGACGGAAGCTCCGGCCAAGTTAGTTGGCTGGTTTCAGCGGGTCTTTACCTACGGCTTTGCCTATGGAGAAGAACCAGCTCTACCACCTTTTCAGAAGGCTATTTTTCTGGTGACTATGGGGGGGAGCCTGAAAGATCCTATCCGTCAGAAGGAAGTGGAGGCGATGGAAACGGTGATGCTTCTAGATCGTATTAATACCAGAGCAAAAGAAAAAAAGATGATAGTCTTTGATGAGATGACTCGTGGGGATGACGTTGAGAACTTTAGGGAAGAAAATCTGGATAGATTTTTAATCCAGAGCTATGAGCTAGGAAGAAATTTTTTCATAGATGAAACAAAAACTTATAAGCAGTCGCAAGAATAAACAATATTAGTGAAAAATCAACAAAATAACAGAGAAATTTTTATATAGTTTTACAATGTTGACAAATTATACTAAGGGTAATATACTTTAGCTATGAACTGGTAGTGACAACATGACATCATAATTAGTGAATAGGGGAATTGTATGTATTACAAAGAAGAGAAGTTGGCAATGTTAATTATCGATATGCAAAATGCTTTTTTGCATGAAAAGGGACACTTAGTAGTAGGAGGTGAGGATAATACAAAGTATTTGGAAATTGTCCCTAATGTGATTGACTTAGCCCAAACGGCACGTGAACATAACATACCAGTTATCTACATGCGTCATGCATATTTGGATGGATATGTAGATGGAGGCATCTTGGTCCATGAGTTATTCCCTGAGGATAAGTTGGTGAATGGATGGATTGATGGAACTTTTGATACAGAGGTTTATGAGCCATTAAAACCACAAACAGGAGATTTGGTACTAAGAAAAAACAGATATAGCTCCTTTTTTGGAACAGGCTTGGATACGATTTTAAGAAACCTGGGAGTTAACAGCCTTATTATTACTGGTATCCATGCTAACTGTTGTTGTGAATCTACGGCTAGAGATGCTGTATGGCATGATTATAGGGTATATTTCATGTCTGATGGTACAGCAACTGCAGACGATGATTTAAAGAAAGCAACATTACGTAATATTGCAATGAATTTTGGAACAGTAATGACTACAAAGGATATGGAAGAGAAGATAGTAGAGAATCAGTGAAAAGTAAAAGGAGGATAAACAAGTGAAAAAATTAGTGAAGAAACCTTAGCATCTGTACTATGTGTATCTATGATGGGAGCTCTACTAGCAGGGTGTGGCAAAGCATCTAATGGGAAAAAGGATTCAGGAAATACTGATAAAGCAGGTGTAGAAATCGCATTAGTATGTTCTGCGGATGGAAAAAATGACAACGGTTATAACCAACGTGCAGTAGAAGAGTTAGAGAAGGTAGGAAAAGAGAATAATATTGGTGTAAAGGTTGTGGAAACTTCTGATAGCCTTTCTGTACCAGATGCTATGAAGCAGCTAGCTGAAGGTGGTGCTAAATTAATTTTTAACATGGAATATGACTTTGATGCTTTAATCACAGGTGTTGGTGGTGATAAACCACTTGCCGAGCAATATCCAGATACGACATTTGTTGTGTTTAATGCTTCCCCTAATGTAGATAAAGCAGGAAAAACAATACATAAAAACGTTGTTACAGTTTTATTTGATGTTCATGAAGGTTCTTTTCTTGCTGGATATCTAGGTGTTTATACCAATGAAAACCTAAAAACCTTATTTGATGCCTCTAAGTATGGTTTCAATATGGATCAACAAACAAATCGTAAGATTGGTTATATTGGAGCAAATTCATCAGAAGGTATTTTAGTATTCTTATATGGATATATGGAAGGTGCAAGTTATGCATGTCAAGAACTTAATGTTGAATATGAGTTAGTTGGTAAACATGATGCGGGCTTTGCTGATGCTACCATTGGTTCTAGTTTTGCCGACTCATTCTATAGCAATGGTGGAAATGTTCTTTATAGTGTAGCAGGTACAGTTGGTACTGGTGTAACCTCAAAGGCAGCTGACGCAAAACGTTTTGCTATTGAAGTAGATGCAGATAAAGATAACACAAGACCTGGTAACATTCTGACTTCAGTTCTTAAAAATACTAATGTACCAGTAAAAGAGATTTGTGAGGCTTACAAATCAGACAAAATTGGCTCTTTAGAAGCTATTCTTACTTATAATGTTGCAAGTGGCGGTTCTGGAATTACTGATTTAAGTGTAATATCTCAATATATTACGGATGAAGGTAAAGATACATGGGCTGACATTCAAAATAAAGTGAAGGCAGTAAAAGACAAATTAGCTAGTGGTGATATTGTTGTTACAAATGGTCAGGCCGGAGAAAAATTAAATCCAGAAAAAGTTAAACATTTAAAATATTCAAATACTGAGGCATCATTTGCAAAATAGTTCATCGGGCAAAGGAGAGCGTACATGAGCATGATTGAAATTGTTGATCTTGAGAAAAGATTTGGTGATTTTGTTGCAGTGGATAAACTGAATATGAAGGTAGAAAAAGGTGAAATAAAAGCCATTGTTGGCGAAAACGGGGCCGGGAAGACTACCTTAATGAATATGTTATTTGGAATGGAACAACCTACATCAGGTGATATACTGATCAATGGTAAGAAAGTACACTTTCGCTCTCCAAGAGAAGCTATCAATATGGGTATTGGTATGGTGCACCAGCATTTTAAGCTGGTGCCCAGCCTTACTATATATGAGAACATTATTTTGGGAAGAGAAATTAAGTGTACGATTAAGGGAAAGATTACGGTTCCAATTATTAATACAAAAACTGAGAAAGATAAGATTCAGGAATTAATAGACCAATATGATTTTAAGATGAAAGCGGATGATCGGATATGTGATCTATCTGTTGGGGAGAGACAGCGAGTAGAAATACTTAAAATGCTTTATCGAGATGCATCTATTCTGATTCTAGATGAACCAACCGCAGTATTAACACCACAAGAAGTCGATGAATTACTTGATAGTTTAAAAGCCTTACAAAGTAAGGGTAAGACCATATTATTAATCACCCATAAATTGCAAGAAGTTATGAGTGTAAGTAATAGTGTTACCGTAATAAGAAAAGGAAAATTAGTAGGAAATGTTAATACCACGGATACAAATCGACAAGAACTTGCAAGAATGATGGTAGGAAGAG
Organism: Bacillota bacterium; assembly: GCA_023411225.1. GTDB lineage: Bacteria > Bacillota > Clostridia > Lachnospirales > Lachnospiraceae > KM106-2. Next base: position 49,340 of record JAEYPA010000133.1, on the reverse strand, counting down.
ATGTGGTACTAACGGTCCAAAATAATAATACAAATATCAGCAATGAAGTTGTTTATTCAGTAATGAATCTAGTTACAACTAATAAGAATGGTAAGAATGTGCTAAATAATATCTCTTTTAATCTTCATCGGGGAGAAATCCTTGGGATAGCTGGAGTAGAAGGTAATGGACAGAGTGAGTTGGCACGTGTATTAAGCGGAATGATGTGTGTGAAAGAAGGCAGTATAACGATAAATGGCGAAGATATCACCAATCAATGGCCAAAGTGTATTCGACAACATAGGATTGGTATTATACCAGAGGATCGATATGCTCAAGGATTATGTAGAGAATTGACGATAGCAGATAATTGTATCTGTGGATATTTTGAACGAAATGACGTTTGCAAGCATGGGTTTTTAAATAAGAAAAACATCCATCAGAAAAGAAAAAAAATGATTGAAGATTATTCTATTCGTGTTGCAGATGCCAATGGATGTGTATCAGAACTATCCGGAGGAAATGCACAGAAGATAATTATAGCAAGAGAAATGATGTCAGATCCAGACGTAATTATTGCCTCACAGCCAACTAGAGGGGTTGATATCGGTTCCATTGAATACATACATACTAAGTTAATTGAAGCAGCAGCAAGTGGAAAGGCAGTTCTACTTATTTCAAGTGAATTGTCAGAAGTCATGAGCCTTAGCAATCGTATACTTGTTATGTATAAGGGAGAGTTCATAGGTGAAGTAGCCCGAAGCGAGTATACCAAAGAAGGGATAGGTTTAATGATGGCAGGTATTCAGCCAGATGAATAAAAATAGAAGGTGACTATGAAAATGAAAAAGATTCTACTCAATACTATTCTTCCAATTGTTATTACCTTTTTAATTGGAGCATTAATAATTACGCTTACTGGTGATAATCCATTAGCTACATATTATCAGATGATATCAAAAGCCTTGTTTGATACAACTGGTTTACTGAGAACTTTTCATGTGGCTGCACCTCTTATTTTAACAGGACTGGCGATTGCCATTTCCTTTAAAGCCAATATCTTTAATATGGGTGTGGAAGGACAAGCGGTCCTTGGAGGTTTTTCAGCAGCGATAGTAGGAAGTTACCTACATATATCCAATCCAACAGTACATATTTTAGTAAGTATGGTGGTTGCAATCATCATAGGTATGCTTACAGCATTAATTCCTGCAATTTTAAAAGCATACTATAACGTTAATGAAATTGTTGTAACACTTATGTTGAATTATATAATTGTAGAACTCCTTACATTTCTAAGTGAAGGTGTTTTTAAAGACCCTAGCCCTATAGGGTATGTTTCCACTCCCAAAATCCAAAGTACAGCAATGATAAATAAGATTGGTTTAGGGGATTTGACTGTATTTACTTTTGTAGCAATTTTTATAGCGGTGATTGTATTTATTCTAATGAAAAAGACTAAATTAGGTTATGAGATTAACGCAATAGGTTATAATCAAGAATTCTCTGAAGCAACCGGTGTATCTGTACGAAAGAAAATTATAATAATCATGTTAATCAGTGGTGCGATAAGTGGTATTGCTGGAGCAGGCTGGATGCTAAGCGAAAAATTCAGATATTCAGCTCAATTTTCTGGCTCACCGGGACTTGGATGGGATGGTATGTTAATCTCACTTCTAGGCGGAAATAGTCCGGTAGGAGTTGTAATTGCAGCGATTTTCTATAGTGTTCTAAAAGTAGGTATGAGCAAGATTGAATTATTTACAAGTGTTCCAAAGGAAATTGTAAGTATTATTCAGGCCTTAATGGTACTACTGTTAGCAGTTAAATACTACAAAAAAGGATTCTTCGGAGCAGTTAGAAAGAAGCTAAAAAAGGAAAGGAGTGAAGCATAGCATGACAATAATAAGTAAGGTTATGTATGACACTATTTTAAATGCAGCACCACTTCTTTTTGCAGTTCTAGGAGGTATTTTCGCCTATAAGGCTAATGTTCTAAATGTGGCCTTAGATGGAATGATGATGCTAGGATCATTTGTTACCTGTATTGCTATGATGAATACCAATAACTATCTCCTAGCACTTCTAATAGCTGTTGCAATAAACATTATATTGAGCTTAGTGTTTAGTTACCTAGGTATATCTCTAAAAGGAAATGTAATTATCGTCGGACTGGCAATCAACATGTTAATAACAGCCATTACATCCTTTGGACTCAAGTATATGAATGTATCTGAGTTAGTAGTAGGAGCTTATGTACCAGAGAGCTATCGTATTACAATTCCTCTTATCTCAAAGATACCTGTGATAGGGGCTATTATTTCAGGTCATACACTATTAACGTATCTAAGTTACGTTCTGATCTTTGTTATGTGGGTAGTAATGTACAAGACCAAGATAGGAACGCATATTCGTGTAGTTGGTGAGAATGAAGAGGCTGCAGAAACGATAGGTCTAAAAAAAGGAAAACTTAAGTACATAGCTGTTGGTATAGGAGCTGTATGTTGCGCTTTTGGTGGTGCAAGTCTTTCTATGGATTGCGTAGGTGGCATGTTTGTAGAAAATATGACATCTGGACGAGGATTTATTGCAATCGCAGCAATCTATTGTGGGGATGGTGCACCAGTAAGATCAGCACTGTTTGCAATTTTGTTTGGATTTATGCGATCATTAGCATTAAATTTAGGAATCTATATTAGCTCCTTTGCAAGAGTCTTTAACATGCTTCCTTACATTATCATAATTATAGTCTTACTGGTAGTGTCTATAGCAAAAAATAGAAACAATATGGTGAGAGGTAGCTATGAAATCAAATAATAATGCATTGTTAATTGTTGATATGGTTTACGATTTTACAAATCCAAATGGACTGGTTTTCTACCCAGAAAATCAGGTTGTGCTTCCTGTTATTAGAAAGGTAGAAGATTTTTGCAGAAGTCGAGGAGATTTGATTATTTTTGCACAACATTGCTATCGTGCAAATAAGTTTGATCAGAATTTGGTGTCTATGAGACCTAATTGTATGGAAGGTTCTGGTGGAGAAGCAATCGATCCTATGTTGTATGTAGACGAGAAGAAGGATTATGTGATTAAGAAAAGAAGATATAGTGCTTTCTTTGGAACCGATTTGGATTTAATACTCAGAGAGCACCATATTGACAACTTAGTGATTGTAGGCACCAAAACAAATTGCTGTATACGTGCTTCAGTTACAGATGCGTATTACTTGAATTATAAGGTTACAGTGTTAAGTGATTGCGTAGCAACCAATAGCGATGTGGTAAATAAGGTTCATTTGGATGATATTAATAGGTACTTGGGACGTGTATGCACTTCTCAAGAATTTATGTCAGAACAGGAGTAGAGGCATGAGAAAAACCCTAGTAATTAGCGGATATGTAAGTTTGGATCGAATATTAAATATAGAATCACCTGCCAAAGAAGGATTTACATCAATTGTAACTAATGATGACAATAATGATATATATATGGGTGGATGCCCAATCAATATTGCCGTTGCTCTATCGAAACTCAATGTAAAGATTAAACCATTAATTCGTGTGGGTAAGGATTATGAAAGTAGTGGCTTGAAGAACTTTTTAGAAGATGCAGGTGTTATAACTGAGGGCATTGAAGTAGTTGAAGAAGCAGCTACCTCAAAATGCTATTTGGTTGAAGATAAAAAAGGTAGCCATATCACACTGTTCTATCAGGGTGCTCAAAATAGAAAGTACTTTAAACCGCTTAATAATACTTATTTTAAAGAGGTCAGCCATGGAATTCTTACAGTTGGAAATGAACTAGATAATATCGAGTTTTTCGAAAAATGTAAGGAAAACAACATTCCATTGGTTTTTGGTATGAAGGCCGATTTTGATGCATTTCCCCAAAATGTATTAAAAGAGATTTTGTTATATAGTAGCATTATTTTTATGAATGAGTCGGAACAAGCAGAGATAGAGAAACGGATGAATCTTGATAGTATAGTAGACTTATTTCGTCTAGGAAATGCTCAATTAATTATAACAACACATGGCAGTGATGGCAGTGAATACTATTGGCTACATAATGGAGAAGTAGTCCATGAGTGGATTCCTATCTGTAAACCAAAAAAAGTGGTAGATTTTACAGGATGTGGGGATGCCTATGTGGCAGGATTTTTGTATGGATATATAAATCAACGGAGTATTCGTGAAAGTTGTATGTTTGGAAGTGTACTATCGTCTTTTGTGATAGAGAAGAGAGGTTGTTGTACTAATCTTCCAGAGGAGGCTGAGTTACTAAGCAGATATAATCATATGGGAAAGGAAAGTAAATGAGTAAAGAGACTTTATATTCTAAAGTAAAACCAGGGCAGATAGGTGACTATGTCATATTCTCCGGAGATCCTTGGAGAATAGAAAGGCTTGTAAAGAATCTTAGCGATGTTGAACATATTGCATTTGCAAGAGAATTTAATACATATACAGGAACCTATAAAGGGGTAAAAATTACAGTTACTTCTACTGGTATAGGTGCTCCGTCTGCCGCAATTGCAATGGAAGAAATGTATGAAGTAGGTATGAAAGTTGCAGTCCGTATGGGGACCGTTATGGCACTTCAGGATGATATGCTAGGTAAGTTCATCATACCAGTTGCAGCAATGAGAAGAGAAAGTACAAGCAAAACATATGTAGAGGAAGCTTATCCTGCTGTAGCAGATTTTGATTTGATTCAGACCATGAATAGGACAGTAAAAGATATGGGAGCTGAATATGTAAATGGTGTGAATTGTACGATGGATGGATTCTATAGTCAAATGCATGACTCCAAGTTTTCGTTGGAAAAAAAGAAGGATTACATGCCATTATTTGATGAGTTAAGAGAACTGAATGTCGTTGGTATCGATATGGAATCTGCCTGTATGCTAACAGTAGGTAGGTTAATGGGAGTTAAGACTTGTATTGTTACTATGACAACTGTCCTTGAAAATCTAAAGGATTTTTTAAAAGGCCAAGAAAGGGTAGATGCAGAACAACTACTATGTGATGTTACGTTAGAAGGCCTCTACCGCTTTGCAGTAAATAAATAATTTGGTCTTTAAAGTACTATGGAGGTAGGAATGAAATGAATAAAATAATTGAAAAACAAGCTGGTACGATTATAGGTATGGTACATTGTTTACCACTTCCCGGTTCACCAGGGTTTGATGGTGACTATAACAAAATATTAAATCAAGCAGTAGAGGATGCCCTTACTTTAGAAAAAGCAGGTGTAGATGCTGTTATTATTGAAAATATGGGTGATACTCCTTTTACCGCCCTACTTAATAAGACTCAAGTTACAGCACTAACGGCAGCCGCTATGGCAGTTAGGGACAAGATATCTATTCCATTTGGAATTGATGCAGCATTTAATGATTGTGAAGCATCTATTGCAATTGCAGCAATTACAGGTGCTAGTTTTGTCAGAGTCCCAGTGTTTGTAGATACCGTGTTATTTTCAGATGGAATTATTTACCCTTGTGCAAATAAGTGTATATCTATCCGCAGAAATTTGCATGCGGAGCATGTAAAAATCTTAGCAGATGTACAGGTTAAGCATTCTACTATGTTATCAAGCAATATATCAATTGAACAATCCGCTAAAGATGCAGTATCCAATGGAGCCGATGGCATACTGGTAACGGGATCTGCAATAGGTGTGGAAACTCCAATTGAGATGATCAGACGAGTACAAAAGGTGGTAAACGTACCGGTATTGGCTGCAAGTGGAGTAAATGCTCATAACATAAAAGATCAACTACAGATAGCAGATGGATGTATTATTGGTTCTAGCCTGAAAAAAGGCGGAGTAATCTCCAATCCAATAGATTATGATCTTGTGTGTGAGGTAGTAAATGCATACAGAAAGTGAGGGCGCAACAATGATGAGACCTATGAAAATAGCTGGTGAGCAATTACTATTTGGCAATGGTTGTCTAGAACATCTGAAAACATTAAAAGGAAATAAAGCGATGATTGTTACTGGTGGAAGTAGCATGAAAAAAGCGGGTATCTTAGATAAGGTTCAGGAATATCTAAAAGAGGCTGGGATTGAAAGTGTACTCTATGGTGGAATTAAGCATGATCCTACCTTTCATACAGTACTGGATGGAGCAAGTAAAATGCTTGAAGAAAAACCGGACTTAATTATTGCACTTGGTGGAGGATCCGTAATGGATGGTGCCAAAGCAATGTGGGTAGCTTATGAGCATCCTGAAATTGATACTTTAGAGAAAATGGCTCCTCCAAATAAAATACCAAAGCTACGTAATAAAGCTAAGTTTGTATGTATCCCAACCACCAGTGGTACTGCTAGCGAGGTTAGTCGTTCTGTTGTAATCACAGATGATGAAACTGGGTTTAAGTTTGGCATTGGCGATATGGAGATGATGCCTGATGTAGCAATATGTGATCCATGTGTTACCCTTTCTCTTCCGGCTAAGTTAACAGCTGAGACAGGAATGGATGCATTAACACATGCTCTAGAAGCTTTCGTTTCCAAGAGAGCAAATTATCTTAGCGATATTCTTGCAAAGCAAGCCGCGAGGGATATTGTAACATATCTTCCATTGGCTGTTGCAAATGGCTCTAATATGGAATACCGTGATAAAATGATGAATGGTTCTATGGTAGCTGGGCTGGCATTTACGAATGTTTCTTTAGGAATTACTCATTCCATTGCACATACTTTAGGAAGCTACTATAGTATACAACATGGCCTTGCTGATGCTATCGTGTTACCATATATCATTCAATTTAACTCAAAGGATGAGACTGCAAGAAAAAAATACGAAGAACTTAATTTGTGTAATGGAGAATTGTATCAGGCAATTTTAGAACTTAATAAAAAGATAGGAATAGCATCGAGTGTTGGAGAATTGATTTTAGACAAAGAAGAGTACATGGCAAAGATACCTGAGATGGCAAAACATGCCTTAGCAGATGGATGTACCAAAACAAATCCGATTATTCCTACAGTTGGTGAAATGGAAGAATTATTTAGAAAAATATACACAGCATTATAGACAAAAAGGGAGAAATTATGCAATTAATATGTTATTTATCGAATGGCTATCCTAGTATAGAGGAAACAGTAAAACGATGTAGTTCTTATGTGAAAGCTGGTGCCGATGTTATTGAGGTAGATTTACCAGCGAGAGATCCTTACATGGAAAGTGCTATGATTGCAGAAAGAATGAGCAAAGCCTTAAGTAAGACGGATAATTACGATGAATACTTAAATGCCATACAAATCATGAAAACAAGTTATCATGATAAAAAGTTTTTAATGGTGGTTTATGAAGATACGATTAATGAAATTGGAGTAGAAAAATATACTTCTTTCTGTGTAAAAAACAATATCTTAGATGTTATTGTTGTTGGTTCCAAGGATAAAACCTTGAAGGAGAAACTCATAGAACAGGGAATTTGTGTGTCCTGTTATGTACAATTCCATATGCCACAAAGCCAGGTAGAGGATGCGATACATTCTAATGGATTTATCTACCTGCAAGCGAAACCAACCCACGATAATATTAATCCTAAATATAATACTCTAAAATCCTGTATTGATTATCTAAGAAGCATGGGAATAACTAGAGATATCTATTGTGGAGTGGGTGTACATACTGTCGAAGATGTGGCAATGGTTCGACAGGCTGGTGCATCTGGAGCTTTTGTAGGTAAGGCTATACTAGATAACGACAGTAATGAAGAAAGCTTGATGACAGTAATACAAGAATTTAAAAAGGCGACTGAATAAATATACAGAAAACACAAACAATATAATCTAAAATCTTGTATCAAACTATTATAATTGTTATAATAAAAGGTGTAAGGGGGTGAGAAAGTGTCAATTACAGCGCCAGTTCCTTTGTATTACAGTATCATTGAATATTTAATGAAACAAATTGAAGATAATGCATTGCAACCAGGTTCTAACATAATGTCAGAAAGAGAGCTAATGGAAATGTTCGGCATGAGTAGGACAACAGTTAGAAAAGCTCTTGATGTTATGGTGAACGAAGGATATCTTTTTCGAATCCAGGGGAAAGGAACATTTGTTGCAGAAAAGAAGAAGGAAAGTGGGTTAGGAAAAATATCAAGCTGTTCTGACGAGATTAGAAGTATGGGAATGACACCTTCTTTTAAAGTTATAAGTGCAACGATTGTAAATCCACGTGTTAGTGTTGCAAACCGTTTGGGAATAACTGAAAATGATAAGATATTTAGACTTGAACGGGTATTATATGCTGATGGCACACCGGTTAATATTACAATTTCTCACTTACGTTATGAACATATCGCAGGTATTGAAAAAATTGATTTTTCAAAGAATTCGTTATATGACATACTTGAAAAAGAATATGGATTTATCATAAACAGAGCAGTTCGTTCGATAGAGGCAACTACTTGTGGCGATAAGGATAGCGAATATCTAGATGTAAAGTCTGATTTACCGGCTCTTCTTTTTAAAGGAGTTATGTATGGAAGATATCCTAGCCACAATGAAGAAGTTGCATTAGAATACTTCTTTTCAAAGTACCGATGTGATAAATATCGATTTTATGTGGAGCAATTTAGATGATAGAAAAGGTTGGAGTTTAAACTCCAGCCTTTTTCCAAATGTATGGTTATTTTATTCTCTATCTGAGCAATATCATTGTTTACCTTTTCTCCATCTTCAATTAAAACCTTATATCTGTTTCCAGCGATTTTCTATTCTGTAGCAGAAATAATGGTAATTCTTGTTGTATTATTATTAACAAGAAAATCAACGTAATAACTCCAACCTGTTGAGTCAATATTTTTAATCAGTTTAATTGATATATCTTTAAAATCATTATATATTAATTCAAGATTATCTCCTGTCAACTCAGATATCCCACTATTATTTCCACTTGTTATGTAGCCTCTTGTAATTTCTTCTTTTAAAAAGGTAATAACCTTCTTAGATCCTTGATATTTATATACATTTATACCCAAACCAACCGCAACAACTAATACAGAAGCACAAATGGGAGGATTCACAAAATAGGTAATCTAATATAAAAGCGAACTCAGGGAAGAGAAAGATATTCATTTACTTTACACACACAAAGATGAACTTTAGATACTGGTGAGAATCGTTAGGATAGACCACATCTACCAAGCTGATGCTATACACATCTGAGCACATGGTTAGACTATTTGCAACAGCATACTCATACATCTTTTGATATAAGCAAGTGATATCCTGAAGCTGGCTTCGGTAGACACAACAAAGAATCTTAGGACAAGGAAGCTGAGAGGTATCCTCTTCCCTACTCTTTGTAAAACTAACTAGATGATTGTAACGATAATCTCTCTTATAAAAATCTTCAAGGGAAATGGCGACGCCTATGGGAAAAGTGTTGGTTTGAGGATCATTTTGACAGTACAGAATATGACGCTTTAGATCCTCGATGAGATCTGCAGCATGATAGGCGGTATCATTAATTTTTGTATTATGGAAGCGAAGAGAAGTTGGTAATGTTGATAGTGTGGGCTTCTCTTCTCTGCAAGAACGCATCTTTTCTACTAATAGTAAGGATAAGGATAAAGAAGCAATATTGTGCTCTAGCTGTTGTTGCAGTTGTAATAGGGCATTATATTGCTTATTAATAAATGGATTAAAGGCGTCTGGTGTCTGAGCCTCTAAAAATGAGTGAATCTCGGATACCGGACAACCAAGGCTTCGAAAGGTAGCAATGAAATAATAGGAGGTAATCTGGGCATAACTATAGTAACTATAGTTATTGATTGGGTTTTTATGTGGAATCAGAATTCTCTCCTGTTCATAGTAACGTAGGGTATCTCTTGTGGTGTTACAGAGTTTTGCAAAGGTACCTGATGAGATACAATATTCTTTTGATGTAGACATGGGGGTAACCCTCCTCTTGACATGGGGGTAACCCCCACCTTTATAATACCTCTAAAATAATTGGAAATCAATGGATTCTTTGTTGTTGAGGAGGAAGAGTATGAACAGAATGAAAAAGGTATACTGTAGAGTGTTTCAAGGAGGATTTCGCGTTGCGATCCCATTGCTTCCCTACAGAGAACCTGCTATTATAAACAGTATAGAAGAAGTCGTACAGCTATTAATTGATAAGAGGATAAAGCGCCTGTTGCTTGTCACAGACAAAGGGATTAAAAACTTGGGACTTACAAAGCCTTTTGAAGAAGGTTTAAGGAAAGCAGGAATACATCTTTTTACCTATGATGAGACGGTAGCGAATCCCACAATTGAGAATGTAGAGTCGGCAAGAACGCAGTATCTTAGGAATAAATGTCAAGGCTTACTTGCGATAGGTGGTGGTTCTGCCATAGACTGCGCCAAGGCGACTGGGGCAAGAATCGCTAAGCCAAAGCAAAGTGTTCATGCCATGAAGGGTATCCTTAAGATACATAAATCCACTCCATTGTTTATTGCTGTACCTACTACTGCAGGGACAGGAAGTGAAACCACTGTAGCAGCTGTGATTACGGATGAAAAGACCAGTAGAAAATATCCAATCAATGATTTTCCACTTATTCCAGACTATGCGGTACTGCTTCCAGAGCTTACCGTAGGACTTCCCAAAAATCTAACTTCCACTACAGGATTAGATGCCCTGACCCATGCAGTTGAGGCTTATATTGGACGCTCGACTACAAAGAAAACCAGAAAGCAGGCTATAGAAGCAATTAAGCTTATTTTTAAGTATCTGCCTATTGCATATAGGGAGCCCAATAATCTAAAGGCTAGAAGAGCAATGCTTAAAGCAGCCTTTCTGGCGGGAAACGCCTTTACAGTATCTTATGTGGGTTATGTGCATGCAATTGCGCATTCCTTAGGAGGTCTTTATCATACGCCACACGGTCTTGCCAATTCTATCCTACTGCCTTATGTCTTAGAGGGTTATGGCATCCATGCCCATAAGAAGCTTTGGAAGTTGGCAGTTGAGACTGGCCTGGTAACGGCTGATAGGAGCTATCAGGAGGGGGCTAAAGCTTTCATTGAAAAGATATGGGGGTTAAATCGTCAGATGGAGATACCTACTGCAATCCCTGAAATAAAAGAAAAGGATATACCGATTATGGCTAGATATGCAGACCAAGAGGCCAATCCACTTTATCCGGTGCCGATGCTTCTTAATGCAGAGGAATTAGAACCATTTTACCGAATGGTCAAGAATGCAATCCCAGTAGAAGAAGGGTAACAAGAACTGAGTAATAGAAGAGAGGAGACAATATGACAGAGAAAGAGATTCATTATATTATTGAAAAACAGAGAGCTTTTTATAAAACTGGTAAGACGATACCTATTGAGTTTAGAATAAAGATGCTAAAAAGACTGAAAGTAGCCATGTTAGTCAGAGAGGGCGAACTTCATGGGGCTTTAAAGGAGGATTTAGGGAAGAGCGCTATGGAAGCCTATATGTGTGAAACCGGTATGGCCTTAGAAGAACTGACCTACATGATAAACCATACTAGGCAATTTGCCAAAAACAAGAGAGTAGCGACTCCTCTTGCCCAGTTTGCCGCAAAAAGCTATAAGAGTCCAATTCCTTATGGAACAGTGTTAATAATGAGTCCATGGAATTATCCATTGCTTCTCACCATAGGGCCTCTTATAGATGCAATCGCTGCAGGTAATACAGCAGTGATTAAGCCAAGTGCCTATGCACAGGCAACCAGCAAGGTAATTGAGAAACTGGTTCGTGAGAATTTTCCACCTGAGTATATATATGTAGTAACAGGAGGAAGAGAGGAGAATCAGACACTGCTAAAACAGCATTTTGATTATATTTTCTTTACGGGAGGTAAGACAGTTGGCCGCCAGGTACTGAGGATGGCATCGGAGTACTTAACACCAGTTACCTTGGAACTGGGTGGGAAAAGTCCATGTATTGTTGATTCTACTGCAAAGATTCCCTTAGCAGCTAAGCGAATTGTCTTTGGCAAATTCCTTAATTGTGGCCAGACCTGTGTAGCTCCTGATTATATCTATTGTCACCATTCTGTAAAGGATGCTTTGGTATCAGAGATAAAACGTCAGATTGTAAAGCAGTTCGGAAAAGAACCTCTTGATAATAAAGATTACGGAAAGATTATTAATCAAAAGCATTATAACCGTCTTCTTGGCCTAATTGATCAGAATAAATTGGTTTATGGAGGAAAGACCAAGGAGGAAATGCTGCAAATTGAGCCAACTATATTAGATAATGTAACCTGGGAGGATGCTGTTATGCAGGAGGAGATATTTGGACCAATCTTACCAATTATGACCTTTAACAGCTTGGATGAAGTTATTCATCAGGTGAATCAATTTGACCGTCCTCTTGCCTTGTATCTCTTTACTGAAAGTAAAAAGACACAGGCTAAAATACTCCGCTCCTGTACCTTTGGTGGAGGTTGTATCAATGATACGATTATCCATCTAGCCACAAGTAATATGGGCTTTGGGGGAGTATCAGAAAGTGGAATGGGTACCTATCATGGAAAAGCCGGCTTTGATACCTTTACCCACTATCGCAGTATTGTAGATAAGAAGACTTGGATGGATTTGCCGATGCGCTATCAACCTTACACCAATTTTCATGAGAAGTTAATAAGAATGTTTTTAAAATAATATAGATAAAAGGGCTACTGTCGTTTACATTTCCAATATGTGAGAACAGACAGTAGTTTTTTGTTGATATAATGCAAATATTTCACAATAATGATAAAATATAGTATATTAATATATTATAAGCATATAGGAGGCATTATGAGAAATATTCTTGTTACAGGAGGCACCGTGTTTGTTAGCCGTTTTATAGCACAATACTTTTCTAATCTAGGAGACAACGTGTATGTGCTTAATCGCAATACTAGGACACAGGTTAAAGGAGTAACTCTGATTGAAGGAGACCGACACAACCTGGGAGATAGGTTAAAAAAGTATAACTTCGATGTAGTATTAGATGTTACAGCCTACAACAAAGAGGATGTTGAGAATCTTATTGGCGCTCTTGACAGCATTCATCAATACATATTCATTAGCTCTAGCGCTGTTTACCCGGAAACATTGACACAGCCATTTAGTGAGGATGCTCTGTGTGGTCCTAATGGAATTTGGGGAAGTTATGGTACCGATAAACTAGCAGCAGAGAAGTACCTACTGGATCATGTGCCACAAGCCTATGTACTTAGGCCACCTTATCTTTATGGGCCTATGCAGAATGTGTATCGTGAACCCTTTGTCTTTGATTGTGCCATAGAAGATCGACCATTTTTCATTCCAAAGGACGGTTCTATGCCATTACAGTTTTTTCATGTGGAGGATTTATGCCGTTTTATTAATATCATCCTAAAGCAGCAACCGAAGGACCATATCTTTAATGTGGGTAATGAGGAGGCGGTATCCATTACCCAGTGGGTAGAGCTTTGTTACCAGGTAACCAAAGCTTCCCTAAAGATGATTTATGTTAACAAAAATCACTCTCAAAGAGACTATTTCCCGTTTTATGATTACGGTTATTATCTTGATATATCCAGACAGAAGGCACTAATGCCAGATACTAAGCCTCTTTTGTTGGGCTTACAGGAGTCGTATGACTGGTATATAAGACATACTGAGGAAGTAAAAAAGAAGCCATTTTTTAATTATATTGACACTGTGTTAGTAGGAAAAGAGAGGAGTTACTAATATGGAACAAGTAATCATTCAGAATATTGGCGTAGGTGCATTGGTGATAGAAGCTTTAGATAGAAGAATTCTGATAGATGCATTTAACAACATGATCAGTCCCGTGGAAGTTATATCTGGAGATATCATAGTAGTTACTCATGATGATGGAGATCATTTTAGTGCTGACAAATTACCTGAAGTGAAGGGGAAGAATATTACTATAGTAGGGCCTCCATCTATTGTAGTGCCAATCCTCAAACAAGAAAAGGCAGAGTTAGAGCAGATTGAGGTTCTATATACGAATCAATATGATAAGCCTGCAAGCCTGTCATTGGACTCAATCAATATTGTATGCTACCATACCAATCATTTCAATCATTGGGATCCCATTCATAATAGTTATCTTATTGAGATGTTGGGAAAACGCTTCTATGTCACAGGGGATAGTGAACTGACAATGGAGCAGGCAAAAGTGATTGGTGAGACGGATGCAGTTATCTGTAATCTTGTGGATGAAGGTTATTTGAAGGGACGAGAAGAAGCGAATGTAGCGATTCATCATACCTTAAGCGCTCTATTAAAAGTCAAATCTTTAGGAATAACCAAGAAAGTGATTGGCGTGCATCTATTAGAGTTTCCTTGGTCTGTGGATGCGAATGAGATGAAGAAACTGGTAGAAGATTATGGATTCAGTAATATTATTATTCCAGTCAGTTCGAAACAGAAGATTATGATTTAAAAGGAATGATATAATAAGAATGCTATAATAAGGTGCAACGTCTCAATTTGCACAAATAGTGAGTAGGTGGCGAAATAATGAACGATTCGCCACCTATTTGATAGTTATCTTAACACAGCTGAGTTATTTAGCACCAAGGTGCTATATAAAAACAATACATCCGTATCTTCAAATTCAACATAATTCCCAATCAGATTACTGTCTATATAACGGGTATCCACTAAGGTGATTTTGGAGTAAGCCTCAATAAATAAAGGGGTAATACTGCTACCGAAGGAATCCCGAAAGACTACAAGCTCTTTTCTTGTCTTAGCCAGTGAATTCTCTATGGTTAGGATAGGGGCAGCTCCAGACAGGAACATCTCATAAGGGTCTTTGGATACTAGCTTTTCTTTATCATAGACAGCTGTAGTTTTTTGAGTGTCTTCATGATAAACCGTGGCCCCCTCAATCACAGGGTTAGTTAGATAGTAAAGGGAATCACTTTTTAAAGGCAGAGCAGACTGGCCATAATATACTCCAAAGAAGGGTGTATTTGTCGCAATCTTGGTAAAGTTCCAGTGGATGTTAGCCTCGATTCCCATAGCACGGGCCAGCTTTTTTGCAACCTCTACAATCTCCTCCTGACGCCAGTGAGTGTCTGTCCTATAATAATCAGATAGCTCCAAGGCATTCTCAATGGATATATATTCTGCAAAAGGAAGCTCCTTTTTAACCATGTCAAATAGCAATTCATAATTTAGGGATAGATAGCCTCCTTCTTCTGCCAGAAAGAATCCTTTATCCGGCACCACAGAGGCATAGATATTGCAATTCTTATTCGCCATGTATTGTTTATATAAATTATTTAACTTATTACAAGCATTGGCAATAGATGTCTCATTCATAGGATATTCCAACTTTCCTGCATATCCATTTTGTATATAGATGCTATTGTTGTCTTTTTGTCTAAAGCCATAATATTGCCAGTAAGCCTTTAGGGTACGAAAGCTATCCCTAAGTGGGAATTGGTCTGTAGCATAATCCTCAAAGCCCTGAGCAAAGTCTCCATTTAACAGGCTTTCTGTAGAGATGACAGGAAACTGAGCCAGCGTTCTCCTTTCAGTATCAGAAATGGTAGAGGGCTTTTTAAACAGACAGGTAACGGATAGCAATAGCCAGACAGAGCTTATAAGGTAGACACAGATAACATTTTTTTTCTTCATATACACCACCTAGAATCTAAAATATAAAAATGGGTTAAAGGAGCCGTCTACCAGATAGGCGGTGACCAACAAAAGCAGAACCAGAAGCAGCAAAGCCTCTGTATAAGAATTCTTAAGTGGTTTTAGCTTGCTCCATCTTGCCACCGGAAGACTTCCTATTCCAGCAGCAATAATAACTACTCCATAACTTTTAAGGTAATATAAACTCTCTTTTGAGGTAATAGAAAGATCTTCTACTCCCATCATAGCTCCTATATAAGAAAATGCTTGTCTTACACTGGTGGCATCAAAGATAACAAAGCTTAGGATGACAAAGAACATCACATATAGATGCACCAGAATAGAAGGAGCCTTGGTTAGTAACCGGTTTAGAAATAATTTCTCTATCATCAAAAGAATAGCAAATAGTAATCCCCAGACAATAAAGTTCCAGTTGGCTCCGTGCCAGAACCCAGTAAGCATCCAGACTACAAGGATATTAAGAAACCATCTTCTTTGGGGTACTCGATTTCCTCCCATTGGGATATAGACATAATCTCTAAACCAGGAGCCCAGAGATATATGCCATCTTCTCCAGAATTCAGTGATACTTTTAGAGATATAGGGATAGTTAAAGTTTTCCGGGAAGGAAAAGCCTAAGATCTTACCAAGTCCAATTGCCATATCACTATATCCGGAAAAGTCATAATAGATATGGAGAGTATAGGAGATGGCATAGATCCAGTAGAAGAGCACAGATTTGTCATTTGAGTCCTTGAAGATACTACATAACTCTCCTAGCAGATTGGCAAGTAAGACCTTTTTTGACAATCCGATAATAAAGCGACGAATGCCCTTATATACTTGCTCGAAGGAATGACTTCTTGATTTTAATTGATCTTCTATATCACTATAGCGCACAATTGGTCCAGCTATTAATTGTGGAAACATGGTGACATAGGTAGCAAAATTCAGAAGATTGCGCTGAGCCTTAACATCTCCTCGGTATACATCAACGCCATAGCTTAGTATCTGAAAGGTATAAAAACTGATGCCAATAGGTAGGGCGATGGATAGGAGGGGAATCGAGACACCTGTGGCTAGATTGACATTGTAGATGAAAAAGTTCGCGTACTTAAAGAAGCCCAGAGTACCTAGACTTACCAAGATAGAAAGAACCAGATAAAGTCTGGCTCTTTTCGTATTCTCAGTGTTCTCAATCAGTATTCCGAATCCGTAACCGAATAAAATGGACACTACCATCAGTAATAGATATCTTGGCTCTCCCCAACCGTAAAAGACAAGACTAGCCAGTAGCAAAACGGCATTTTTTAGGTAGTTTGGAGCCAAAAGATAAAGTAGTAGTGTGGCAGGCAGATAGTAATATAAAAACGGTATACTTGAAAATAACATAATCTACTTGATTACATCAATAGTTCCACCACATACTGTTTTGAATGCTTCAATGAGTTCATTTGCAGTTACTGTTTCTGAGAGATCAGAGGATAACATAACGTACAAAATCACATCACCATAGGTGGCAACCTTGATGTCGTCTGCTTCTACACAGACCCATTTGGCTGGATTAATACCTTTTATCATAGCATCTGCAATATTCTTAGTATTTGCACTATCCTTTGCTCTTACCAGTACAACAGAATAAGCTTGTGAACCAATCATTGATTCAGATGCTACAGCTTCTTTAATCTGGGAAGAATCAGTTAACCCAGTATAGGAAGATAAAGCTAATTCATCATTAAGATCTACAGGCATTGTCTGAAGACGTAACTCTACTTTTTTATTCTCATAGATTTTGTCCATGATCTGAGTAAGATCTCCTGTAAGAGCAGGCTTTTCTGTCTCCTTCTTTCCACAAGCTACTAATAGGGATGCAGACATAACTGCAATTAACATAATTGTGATAATTTTTTTCATTTCAAATACCTCCAGGTTTATTCTTGGGATATCGTCCATATCCCGGTTTCTTTGTTTTTTTTGAGGACATAGGTGTCCACAGTTTTTTCAGAGACCACAGTTAAGGTAAGACCAGAAGAAGAGAATTCATCTATAAAGATCCAGCAAAGTCTGGTGTCTTCTATAAGAGAGATGCGTTCTCCTTTGGTTTCTGGATGAGCTGTGTCATAAATGGTTCCACCGGATACAGTAATCATAGTATTACCAGAAATCTGAATATCAAGTATGGTGGAAAAGAGGTTTGGACTGATCATGGCAGGATTTGCCTTAGTGTATGGGATATGATTGGCTAAGACAACTGGTGAGGAACCAATAGGAGTTCCTTTTACAACTACCTGAGAATTCTTAGGCACAAGGTTTATATACATCACAGAAGAAAGCAAGAAAAAAAGGACAAGACAGGCAGCCGTTAGGGTAGAGCGTCTCTTATACCATATTCTTGTAGGACTATTGTTGCTTTCACCTAATACCCTGTCCCTTAAAGAATCAGGCGCAGTAATACTGTGATATAGATTAATCTCTTTTTTATCAAACATAGGCGTCCTCCTTTCCAATTGTATTCTTAAGCAGATCCCGTCCTCTTAAGAGCCGCATTTTTACAGCAGATGTTGAGAGCTTTAAAGCGAGGGCAATTTCTTCTACGGAGTAGCCTTCAAAATAGTGAAGAAGTAGAACGACCTTATACTTTTCTGTTAGGCTAAGAACAGTCTGTAGGATTCCCAGCTCCTCCTTAGTGTGGGCCAGGGTTACTACTTCCTCTAAAGGAGTGTAGCTCCTATAGCGTTGTTTCTTCAGAAAGTCATGACATTGGTTGATGGTAACTCGAAGAAACCATGCTTTCTCGTGCTCCTCATCCTTAAAATGAGGAAATTTGATAAAATACTTTGTAAATACATCATGTACGATATCCTCAGCATCATGGGAGGACAGTACCATGGAATAGGCCAAACGATAAAGCAGATCAACATATTTTTCATACACTTGTTGCTTATTTTCTCTAAGGTCAGTCTTAGGGTCCATATCAAACCTCCTTACCTTATACACGAATGAGATGTATCATAGGTCACAGAAAAATATATTTTTTATGTTTTTTATATTTAGAGTAAGTGTCCATAATAAAAGTATTGACATTATGTGGTGTTTGATGTAATCTGATTGTGAATTAAAGAAAAAGGAGATTTTATGTTAGCGGTTGTAAGTCAATAATCAACGAATTGAATAATCTCAAAGAAACAGTTCAGTACTTACTAGAAGTGTGTTCTTTTTGTATCTGTCTTACAATATGCTATCCAATCTCATAATATTTAATGCTATAATTATAGGAGCATGACGGAAGTGTCATGTTTTTTTTATGCATAGGGATGTTTGTAATCTCGCTATGTAATAAATACGACCATGAGGTATTGTTTGTGTATGCAGATACCTATGGTCTTTTTTATTTGATAGGAAAGCCTTCGTAACCAAGTTGCTTTGTTCCACTGGGCGGAAGAAGATGCACAAAATCATAGAAAAGAAAGGTGATAATCATGATAAATGTTGAAAAAGTATTAGAATTTGACAAGATAAAGGAAAAATGGATGGAATATGCCTTAACACAAGGAGCAAAAGAGGAGATACAGAGAACCACCATCTGCTTGTCAGAAAATGAGCTTTTGGCAAGACAAAGAGAAACTACAGAGGCAAAAATTATGATTGAGAAAATGGGAAATCCCCCTATGGTTTCCCTCAATGGGATTAGTGAACTGGTTGCCCTGGCAAAAAAAGAAGGTTGTCTGACACCAGATCAATTAGAGACCATCGGTCTGTCTCTTACAGCAATCAGCCGATTAAAAGCTTATTTGGTAAAATGTATGCAGTTGTCTCTTTCCCTACCTTATTATGAGGAGAATCTTGATGCCTTAGACCAGGTTAGAGATGCCATTCAGGCCCAGATTCGAGGTGGTAGAGTGGATGATTATGCTTCTAAGCTCTTAAGAGGCCTACGGGGAGATATTGAACGGACAGAAAGTAAGATGAGGGAGAAGGCAGACTCCATAATGAGAGCCAATAAAGACTGTATGTCAGATAACTACAGCACTCTTCGTAGTGGTCGTATCTGTATTCCAGTAAAAAAAGAGTGTAAATTTAAGATACCAGGTTCTGTCATTGATAAATCCTCTACGGGCAATACATTGTTTATTGAGCCGGTAGCGGTAGCTAAACTTAATGAGGAATTACAATGGTTAAGGGTAGATGAGGAAAATGAAGAAAGAAGAATTCTATATGTCCTTACGGAACAGTTAGCGGATAAGACAGAAATCATGGAAGAAAATACTCGGACGGTGGAAAGACTGGACTATATTTTTTCCAAGGGAAAATTAAGCTTGGATTTTAATGCAGTAGAACCAAAGATTACTACAGATCGATATATCCGTATCGTAAATGGAAGGCATCCATTATTGGATCCACAGACCTGTGTTCCACTACAGTTTGAGATTGGCAATGGGGTCCAGGGGGTTGTCATTACTGGTCCCAATACTGGAGGTAAGACCGTAGCCATTAAGACAGTAGCTCTTTTGTGCATGATGGCTCAGTGTGGTCTTCACGTAGGCTGTGAGGAAGCAGAAATCTGTATGAACAGTAGTTACCTTTGTGACATTGGAGATGGACAGAATATTACAGAGAATCTCTCTACCTTCTCCTCCCACATCACCAATTTACTTGAGATATTGAAGATGGTCAATAAAGACAGTCTGGTTATTATGGATGAAATGGGTTCTGGAACGGATCCTACAGAAGGCATGGGGATAGCTATTGCTATCATAAAAGAGCTTAAGAAAAGTGGTGCACTGTTTCTAGTTACCACTCACTATCCAGAAGTGAAGCACTTTGCTGACAAAGAGGAAGGAATTGTGAATGCCAGAATGACCTTTGACAGAGAAAGTCTTCGCCCAATGTATCAGCTGATTATTGGAGAAGCAGGAGAAAGCTGTGCTTTTTACATTGCTGAGAAACTGGGAATGCCTATGTCCATGTTAAATTATGCTGTAGAAGCTGCCTATGGGACAGAATTACCGGAGAATCTTAAGCTCCTTAGGGAAACCATGATGACAGAGGGGAGAACGAAAGAAATCAGGCATGCTACTACCTCTCAATTAAAGAAGAAAAAAGTGTTAACCAATAAGCAGGAGGAGGCAAAGCAGTACCAACTAGGTGACAGTGTTATGGTGCTCCCAGATAAGAAAATTGGTATTGTCTGTACTACAGCAGATGACAAAGGAGTTCTTCAGGTACAGCTTCCGGATAAGAAAATCTATATAAACCATAAGAGAATTAAGCTTATAGTAGCAGCAGATCACCTCTATCCAGAGGATTATGATTTCTCAATTATTTTTGAATCCGTAGAAAATCGTAAGCTTCGGCATCAGATGGAACGTAAATATGTAGAAGGAGCTATCCTACAGGAAGAGTAAACGGATTTATAAAGGGTGGAATCCAGAATTCTTCTATAAACAAAGGCTTCCCATTTTTAAGGAAGCCTTTGTCTAAACTATTAAATATAATATTATTCTATAATGAGTGACGTTACCTCTATCTTTTTAATCTTTCTCATAGTGATAAAGGAAGCTAATAATACGGTAATACATATCACAATTACAGGTAAACCAAGATTAAACCAGGTAATTGGAGCCCAGAAAGAGGAAATTCCTGCTAGCTGTAATATACCACTATTGAGGGTGTTGCCAAAGAGTACAAATACAGTACCTCCCAAGAAGCATCCGAAAATAGCTGTTAATAAGAATCTAAAGCAGTACTGGAATCTAAGATTTGTAGCGGTAAAGCCAAAGGCTTTGTAGATTCCTAG
The DNA here is from genome assembly GCA_023411225.1 of Bacillota bacterium. Classification (GTDB taxonomy): domain Bacteria; phylum Bacillota; class Clostridia; order Lachnospirales; family Lachnospiraceae; genus KM106-2. The sequence goes on along the minus strand of JAEYPA010000133.1, from coordinate 27,922 downwards.
GGATTGCCGTTCCTTTAGGTACATCTTATTACATATCATACAGATGACAATAATAACAAAAAGCACAGAGATTATGTAGATACATAACATAGCCATATTGGAAGCAATCATGATACTGTCCATACTATTTGGATCCATCATAGTTGGCTTCTGTGCTATGATATGATTAGTTTTACTAAAGGTAGTATTTATAGCATCCATAACTTCATTTGCTTTTTGGGGATCTTTTAAAAAGTACTCATAGGCGTCTATTTTAAATTCTGGATTCAATTGGAGTATTCCCTCTAGTGTCATCCCAAGGCATCTTCCTACTTCAGAACAACTGTCGTATATACCAGATATAATAAAGTCCTTTTTTGTCTTTTGATACTGTATCTCTACAGTTTCCCCTACTTTTTTACCAATTAAGTCACTGACTAAGTTGGTAACTACAATCTCATTGTCATATTTTGGAGCTCTTCCTTCTAGGATTGTCTTAAAATAGGAAGTATCATCTAATACTTGGACATAATTCTGCTCTTGATCGGTAAGAACATATTGGGATCCCTGAAAGAGCTTTTTCTCAATTGGAGTAATTGCAGTTATAGTTGCCTCTACTTCGGGCTGTTTGGAAAGATAATCGCCATACTTTACACTTACATCACTCATTTTGACACCAAACATTTCATTAAAGCTCTTTTCAGTGAAGGTCTCATTAAAGGAGGCTGCTAGACAAAGGAAGGATACTAACAACCCTATAATGAGACAGGAGCCAATATACCAACTGGTATTGGTAGTTAACTGCCGAAACGCAAGCTTCAAGTTTAGGAAGGACTTAGATTTTCCAATTACCGGTGTTTGCAGGAGGCTCTTAAAATAAATGTTATTCAAACCACCGGAGATTGCGTTAACTGGAGAGATCTTAGAGATCTTTCTGGTCTTTATGAGAATAAGGACGGCCAAAATCAGCAGAATGATAGAGAGAATTCCGGCACTTTTAAGTAGTGCAATACTTCCTGAAAACAATAAACCGGAAGTAGGGATAAACAAACTAGCCAGCATATGCACCAGTGGAATGGCAATAAGAATACCTAAGAGTATCCCCATTAGCCCAGAAAGCAGATATTGAATTAATAATACTAGACGAATCTGTAGTTTTGTAAACCCTTGTGATTTGAGGATACCGATATTGGTATAATCCATCTCAATACTGCTGTTAATATTGTTAGACAATACAAGCATTACAACAACAAATAGAATCATTGCGAAGCCTTGTAATACCCCACAGATAAGTTCTGTGACAAGTAGGGTTATGGAAATAGACTGCTCTTTTGTCATAGAGGTAAAGGAGAGGGATACTATGTTGGTTGATTTGTTTATGTCCTTACTCACCTCATTAATGTTATCCTGATATTCTTTTGTTGCAAAGATATGGATTAGATCTGCGTCCCAGATGTATTTATTATCTGGAGCCTTTTCTATATTGGAACGTTCCCTTATGATATTAAATAATTGGTCTGTAACAACCAGGCTTTTAATTCTCAATATGTTGGAACCGGAAAAGGGTTCTTCAATAAATCCTCCAATCTTCAAGTCAATCTTTTCAATGCCAATATCAAAACTCATTGTATCTCCTATCTTACAGGGAACCGTGTCCTTCATGGAGATAGGTAATAGTATTTCATTGTCCATAAGCCTTGGCTTATGAGTAACAAAAGCATTACCCTCTTCATTAAACAGTTCATAGGGATAACTGTTGTTACTAAAGCCTTCTATATATACTTTACTAGAGAGTTCTTTGCCATTAATGCTTTTATTTCGTAGAAGCATGCATTTGTTGACCTTGATACGAGAAACACTATTACAGGCTTTGACCTTAGTAAGCAGATCATCTGTTACATGTTTGTGCTCTGTAAATAGAATAATATCTCCAGTATCTACACTATGGTGAGAATCATAGGCACGTTTTTTCATGTTATTTTTTATACTTATCACAGAGGTCAACACAGAGGTAATCACCAGCATTAACATAAGAATACTGATAAAACTACTTTTTTTATATTTAATATTTGCTTTTAATAAGGTTAGTATTTCCATCCCATCGCCCCCTTACCATTCCATGGAGGACAGCCAGGAAGTGATCTGGGCTTCCCGTGCTTTTAAGTGTTCGAGTGAATAGGGAGGGAGAGAGAGTTCACCGATTACATTACCGTCTTCTAGGTATAATAAACGGTTTGCCCGAAGTGCACTTCGAATATCATGGGTTACCATAAGGATACTTTGCCCCATCTGATTAATCTGTGTCAGAAGTTTAAGAACATCATTTCCATTTTTACGGTTTAAAGCCCCTGTGGGTTCATCTGCAAAGAGAAGGGTGGGTTTGCTAATTAGAGCTCGTGCAATGGCAGCTCTTTGTTGTTCTCCACCAGAAGTCTGTTTTGGTAGTCTTTTCTTAGCTTCCACTAGCCCAAAGTTATCTAGTAGTTCGTTAGCCCTTTTATTGACCTCTGTTGCCGAGATCCCTTTTTTTAGATAACCAGGTACCACCACGTTTTCTAATAGAGTTAGATTGCTGACTAAATGCATCTGCTGAAAGACGAAACCGAAGTCTCCTCGTCTCAGTAAGGCCAGCTGCTTTTCATTATAGTTGGTGATGGTTTTACCAGCATAGGAAATGGTTCCTGTAGTTGGTACATCCATGCCACTAAGACAGTAGAGAAGAGTGGATTTGCCGGAGCCAGAAGCCCCCATAATGACAGTAAAGTCCCCTTTGTATAGCTCTAAATCGATACCTGACAAGACATGATTTTGTTCGCCGTTATTTGCAAAGCTTTTGCATATTCCATTTGCTGTTAATATTGTTTCTCTCATTGTAATTCGCCCTTTCTATGATTCTTGATTCATGCACCAATCATAACAGGAGATTTATTAAGAAATCTTTAAGAGATGAATAAGTGATCAGAGTATTCAATAGCCTATTTCATAGGAAGAGCTAGTACAGCTTCTAAACCGACGGAATGGTTATATAACTTTAGCTGTCCCCCATGCTGTTTCATAATGTAAGTGACAATATAAAGCCCTAGACCGGAGCCATCTTGCTCGCCTGCATTACGTCCTCGGTAGAATTTGTCCATAATAAATGGCATATCCTCATTGGGAATCCCAGGTCCATAATCACGAAGATGAATACAGTAGAGATCTGCTTCAATCACTGCAGAGAGTTCCATTCTGGAGTCTGCATATTTCTTTGAATTATTAATAAGATTGTCAACAGCCTGCTTAAGACGTTTTTGGTCGATCATCATAGTTTTCTCTGGAAATGGAAGAATGAGCTGTAGCTTGCCAGAGAGTTCATCGTTCTCTCTAAAATTCGTCTGCAAAAAATCAGATAATTCGATTTCTTCAAACTCCATTTTTAATTTATCCAAATCTGACAAGGAATGTAGAAATAAGTCATTGGTCAACTTGGTAACCTCGTCACATTTTGCCATAATAGTAGAGAGATAATGTTGTCGCTTTTCAATGGTGCTATCTAGATTTGCTTCAAGACCTTCCGTATAGGCACGGATGGACGCAATTGGTGACTTAATATCATGAGACAGGGTGGCAATCACTGTTTTGTTATTTAAAATGGACTCCTTTTCGCAGGATCTGGCTTTGATGATTTCACTTCTCATATGGTCAAATGCCCAGGTGTAGGCACCAAAATAATTGCTTCTTTCATAGTTTAGAGTAATATCAAGATTTCCATTGGCAATCTCCTGTGCATAATTTTTCATCTTATCAAAAGGCCGAAGAATCGCACGATAGACATAGCCAAATATAAGAAGAAGAAAGAGGATACAGACAATATAAAAAATCAGGATAAGAGAAGTCTGCCCTTGAGTAGTACTTTCTATAGAGCCACTTAGGATATCTTCTCTAAGAGATGCAATGAAAGAGTGAAGCTTATGATTGTCTCCACTTAAGGTAGTGCCTGTTATTTGTTTTGCCAACTGCTCAATCTCATTTAGGGCTACTGCTTGTTCCCGCTTTGTTTCCTCAGATCCTTTGTTGCTAATTTGGCTGTAAAATAGAACGGTTATTGCAGTAAGTATGCAGATAAAAGAGATTGTTACAGTAAATAGTTTCTTTTTCACAAGTTATTAGCCCTTTCTATGTTTGATACAACTATTCTGGATTATGTTGCATACAGCCTTTAGTATCCCTGAAAAAACCATAAGCCTCATATAGATTATGTGCATCCCGTGTTAATAACAGTCCACGTAATTTTTTGAATGCCTCCTCTTTTGTAATTGTCTGCACCATGGCTTTTCCAATCCCGTTTCCTCTATAGTCTTCATCCACTATAACATCGCATAAATAGTAGGTAGTTGCCCAATCCGTAATAACTCTGGCAAAGCCAATAAGCTTTTCTGTATCGACTTCAATCACATAATAGCATAAAGAATTCTCTATGCTCTTTTTCACAGTTTCTTCTGTTCTATTTTTTGCCCAATAGGATTGTCTCAATAAGGCCATTATTTCTTTAATATGTATGTTTTTCTTATCTTTTTCTATATAATATTGCATCTTACTCATACCCCCATAATTAAAAGTTTTCTGCTCAAAAATAACGTTATAACTTTGTAGTACTTATCCGTCCTGTAGGGAGTAGCCAATGCCCCATATGGTTTTGATATAAACAGGATTTTTTGAATCTTCCTCTAACTTCTCCCGTAGCCATCGAATATGCACAGAAACAGTAGAAATCTCCACCATACAAAAGGCGCCCCAGACTTCATTTAACAGAGTTTCCTTTTTTACAACTTTGTTTTTATTCCTAGCAAGATAAAGAAGAAGGTCAAACTCCTTTAGGGAAAGGGAGATATCTTTTCCTTTCTTAGTTACAGTTCTAAGATCAGGCTGTATCTCTAGATCTCCCACTGTAATGGTTGAATTTTCTTCTCTATTCCCATAGGTACGTCGCATTAATGAGTTGATACGGGACAAAAGCTCTTTTAGGGAATAGGGCTTTGCTATGTAATCATCTCCTCCAATGTCAAGACCAACTACTTTGTCATCTTCACTGGTTCTCGCACTGGCAAAAATAATCGGAACAGAAGATACTTTGCGTATTTCACTACAAAGAGTGAAGCCTGTTTCTTTTGGAAGATTAATGTCTAAGAGCAAAAGATGGTAGGTATGTTCTGTTAACAGAGCATAAGCAGTATCTCCATCCTTCGCCCAAGTAACCTGATATCCATAGTTAGTTAGCATATCGGATGTAATCATGGCTAAGTCTTTATCATCTTCTACAATTAAAATGGAATTCTTCATCTTGTCACCCCTTTTTATTATCAATTGTATCTGATTTATCATACAAATACTATGATAAAAATTACAAAATAAAGAAAAAAGAGTTGAATTTTGAATAACTTGTAAATTAGAGAATGTTAATAGATTTCTTATGCTTGATAGGAACTTTCTCTTTGGGAATACTATCATTAAAACAGCAGTAACAGGGCATGGAGGACAATATGAGCAATGAAAAAATGAGCAACTCGGAGGTACCAAATTTTGAAGAAAGGCTTTTGCATCTCATAAGGGAAGAAAATGATGATATAAAATTGAGAGAAATGCTGTCGGATTATCATGAGAAGGATATTGCGGATGTTTGGAGTAAATTAAAACAACAGGAGAGACAACGTCTATATAGAATTCTAAATCCTCAGGAAATTTCTGATATCTTCATTCATTTGAGTAATGCAGATCAATACATTAATGAGATCCCCATGGAGAATGCTGCCCATATTATAGAAAGAATGGATGCAGATGATGCCTTAGACCTTTTGGGAGACATGAATGCCCACCAGAGGGAGCAGATCATGGAGTTAATGGATCAGGGCACCCAAGAGGATATCAGGCTAATAGCCTCCTATGACGATGATGAAATAGGTAGTTTTATGACAAACAACTATATTGAAATAGAAGTGGGATTAACAATTAAGCAAGCTATGAAAGTTTTGGTTAATCAAGCTGCCGAGAAGGATAACATTTCTACCATATACGTTATTGATAAGCAAGGTTGTTTTTATGGGGCCATCGAACTTACAGATCTAATCATCGCCAGAGATTATATGTCATTGGAGGATCTTATCAGTACTTCTTATCCTTATGTTCATGCTCATGAACAAATTAGGGAGTGTATTGAACGGTTAAAGGATTACGGTGAGGACTCCATTCCTGTCCTGGATAATGAGAATCATTTGATTGGTGTTATTACTGCTCAGAATCTGGTGGAAGTGGTAGATGACGAATTGGGCGACGATTATGCAAAATTCGCTGGTTTGACCTCAGAAGAGGAATTAAACGAACCATTATTAGAAAGTATGAAAAAGCGGCTTCCCTGGCTTATCATTCTTCTTGGCCTAGGTATTGTGGTATCCTCAGTAGTAGGCATGTTTGAGAAGGTAGTTGCTCAGCTTGCGCTAATTGTATGTTTCCAATCATTAATCCTTGATATGGCTGGGAATGTAGGAACTCAGTCTCTGGCTGTAACCATTCGGGTACTGACAGATGAGCACCTAACCGGTAAACAGAAACTTGCTTTAACTGCCAAGGAAATGCGGATTGGATTATCCAATGGCTTGTTATTAGGAGTTGTATCCATCATTGCAGTGGGCTTTTACATTATGTTTGCCAAGCATCAGAATTTCACCTACGCATTTGCAACTTCAAGTTGTGTAGGACTTTCTCTGGTAATAGCCATGTTGATATCAAGCCTGGTTGGAACTGTAATCCCACTTTTCTTTCATAAAATTAACATTGATCCTGCTGTAGCCTCTGGTCCACTAATCACCACGGTCAATGATCTGATTGCAGTAGTCACCTACTACGGGTTAGCCTGGTGGTTACTAATCGGAGTATTGGGTTTGTCGTCATAATATAAGCAACTATGTAAGCAAAATGTTTACATGGTTGTTTTTTTTGTCCATAAATTAGGTATCACCCCACCCCCCTTTTACCCTTAGGAAGATATTGCTAGAAAAAGGGACAAGAAGTATGTGTTATAATGACCAGGTAACCATGTCAAATATTAAACAATATTGTCGAATACGGAACAGGGAAAGGAGTTTATATGAGACAAAAGCAAACTAGTAAGAAACTGATAACTATGTTACTAATACTATGTATGACAGTAGCAGCCATAGGTATGGGATCTTCTGTTATAGCAGATGCAGCCTCTACAGTGAAATTAAACAAGACCTCATCTACGCTTTATGTAGGAAGCCAGACCCCTTTGAAAATTACCGGAACCAGTGCCAAGGTTACATGGTCATCCGATAAGACCAAAGTAGCGACAGTATCTAAAAAGGGTAAAGTAACTGCAAAAAAAGCCGGAACTGCTGTGATAACAGCGAAGGTATCAGGGAAAAAATATAAATGTACAATAAAGGTAAAAAATCCTTATTTGAATACTACATCTAAGACACTTACAGCTGGAAAGACCTGTACATTAAAGATTACAGGTACCAAAGCTAAATCCTGGAAATCTTCTGACACCAGTGTAGCATCTGTATCAAGTAAAGGGGTAGTAACTGCCAAAAAGGCTGGAACCGCAACCATTACCTGTAAAGGAGCCAACGGAAAATCCTACAAAGCTACTATTAAAGTAAAAGCAGCCACTACCGATAGCAACTGCAATAATAACAACAATAATAACAACAATAATAACAATAACAGCAATAACAGTAATAACAGCAACAATAATAACACAGGTTCTGGCTCACTTACAGCAGCTAGTGTTTATGCTGATATGATTGCCATGAAATCCAAGTATCCCGAAGGTATGACATGGACCAATGCCAACTACTATGCATGGAATGGTGGAATTTATAATGGTGGTTATGGATGTGTTGGATTTGCCTTTGCTGTAAGTGATGCTGCTTTTGGAACATTAAAAGCAAGAACTCATACCAATGTATCTAACATTAAAGTTGGAGACATATTGCGTATCAATAATGATTCACATTCTGTCATTGTATTAGAGGTGAAGAGTAACAGCTTTATTGTTGCTGAGGGTAACTATAACGGTAAGATTCACTGGGGTAGAGAGATTAGTTTATCAACAATAAAATCCACATTGAATTACGTAATGACTAGATATCCTCAATAATTATTTTTTACAGTATAAGGGAACCACTCTAGATAAAACAAGAAATAAATGCTATACTGAAAAAAAAAGCTACCATTTCCATAGGAAATGGTAGCTTGCTATAGAAGAGGTGAACTACATATGTCTGAGGAGAAACAGAAGAAAAGTGCTTTTAAAGAGGAAAAAAGAGTACAAAAGAAACAGAAGAGATTAGAAAAAAGGCAGCGTGTAAGGTTACTGAATGAGCCGCCTCATCTAACTACCCTAGAGGAGATAGGAAATGCCGTAACTCATGGGGTAGGTGCCATTTTGGCAGCAGTTGGAATGGTTCTTCTATTATTGAAATCTGATACTGGACTAAAAGTTATGGGTACCTGTTTTTATGGTATCAGCCTCTTTTTTCTTATGCTGATGAGCTGCCTGTACCATGCCTTTAAAAGTGGATCTACTGTAAAACGCCTCTGGAGAAGATTCGATTATTCTTCCATCTATCTTCTAATTGGAGGAACCTTTGCTCCTTTATATCTGGTTTATTGGGGGAACACCCTAGGAATCGTCTTATTCTGTATCCAATGGGGGTTAATTGCCCTTGGCATTACCATGATAGGAATTTTTGGACCAGGAAGATTGCAATGGCTTCATTTTCCTTTATATTTCGTCATTGGTTGGAGTGGTCTTATGTTCATGCCTGACTGGTACCAAAACTGTAAGCCCCTATTTTGGCTGATTTTGGGTGGTGGTGTAATTTATACAGTAGGAATGATTCCATTTGCTAAAGATAAACCTAACGATCATTTTATCTGGCACTTCTTTGTTTTGGCAGGAGCTATTCTTCATTGGTTTGCTATCTATCTGTATGTATACTAGAATAATCATTTAACAGTTCTTTTTTGATATATGAATGTAATAAATAAGTCGGATCAAAAGTCCGCCCGCCCAACCTATGGGGGCGGCAATCCAGATGCCTGTGTGACCTAGAGCAGTCCCTGATAGTAGAATAGCTACAGGGACTTGCAATAAACACAAGGATGCTATACTTGCAATCATTGGCACAACCGTCTTGCCATATCCCATTATTATTCCATTTATAAGCTGCATTAACCCCATAATCCAATAAAATATAGCAACGATTCTTAGATACTCTTTTCCAATTTCAATGACAGCTGGATCATTATTGAATAATCTAATGAAAGTCACTGGTAGCGCAAGGATTACAGTAGATATTGCGATAGAAAGTACAATGCACATAAAAAACGCAATTCTGCACCCTTTGCTAACTCGATTAGGTTGATTAGCTCCAAGGTTTTGAGCTACAAAGTTTGGAATTGCTTTACCCAAGTTTGCTGCAGGTATTTGTGCAAAACCATCGATTTTTGATGCTGCCGTAAAGGCAGCGATGCAGTTTGTTCCAAATCCATTAATGAGATATTGGATGGTAAGAAAACCGATACTGATAAATGCTTGTTGTATCATTGTAGGAATTCCTATTTTCAAGGTGTTTTTTAACTCAACCCATTCAAACTTTAGCTGTGTCATTCGTATTCTAAATTCTGGATATCTATGATTAATGTAGATGGTACATCCAATCCAGGAGAAAAACTGAGCAATGACAGTAGCGATAGCAGCCCCGGCAACACCCAAAGGAATGACTGCAACCAATAGAAGGTCTAAGGCAATATTTAGTAAGGAAGCAAAAACTAATATAATTGTGGGTGTTTTAGAATCACCTATGCCACGTAAAATGTTAGTTAATGCATTGTAGCCAAAGGTGGGAAGGATACCTATGCATACAATCCGTAAATAAGTATTCGATAATTCCAATGTTTCAGCAGGCATACGAAATACATGCAGTATGGGATTACTAAATACAAAAAGCATGACAGCAAAGATAATAGAAAGAAGTAGGGAAAACCCTATACCTGTATCCATTAGAACCTTAACTCGTTGTAATTTTCTTTCACCGATACATCTTGAAACCAATATACTTGTTCCCATTGTGATCCCAATCGAAATAATAATCAGTAAGGAACTTATCTGAAAACTGAAGCCGACGGCTGCCAAACTTTCTTTTCCTAAAAAATTCCCAACTACAATACTGTCTGCCACGTTATACAATTGCTGTAGCAGATTCCCAATCAGAAAAGGGATTGAAAACGAAAGGATGGTTTTAAATTCATTTCCCCTTGTCAAGTCATTCATACGATTCCTCCATTTCATCTATACATTTCACATAATGTATGATAATGTACTTATAATAATTACATACAATACATACATAACATAACTATTATAGGCAATCAATTTTAATATTGTATGCAGAACAATATAATGGGGAGGGAAGAATGAATATGCCTGTAAATTCATTTGAGGATTATCCAATGACCTGGATAGTTCAGCGAAACAGATTAAAGTCGCCCATATACAAATCTTTAGCTAAAGCGCTTGAAGAGGATATAGAAAACGGAGTGTTGGGTCCCAACACAAAGTTGCCACCACAAAGAGAATTAGCGGATTATTTGGATATTAATTTAAGTACAGTGACTAGGGCATTTAAAATATGCGAGATGAAGGGGCTTCTTTATGGTACTATTGGGAAAGGTACCTTTGTCACGTCTCATAGACCTAAACCAGCAATTACGTTAACTTCAGCCGACAATCATACTATAGATTTTGGACAGATTCGGCCATTTTACCAACTTAATCAACGGGTACTGGAAGTGGCAAATGACGTATTGCAACAAACATCTGCCAATCAATTGTTTGAGTTTATGACACCTGATAAGGAATATCGATACAAAAGTGCAGCAAGGAAATGGCTGGAGCAGTTTCATATGACAATTTCCGAAAACAACATAATAATAACATCAGGAACACAAAATGCCTTTGTAATCGCCCTCTTATCTCTATTTCAAGCAGGAGATAAGATAGCAGTGGACTCCTTTTCCTATCCAAACTTTATCAAATTAGCTAGGCAACTTAACATTCAGCTCATAGCTGTTGATGGGGATGAACAGGGAATGAACCCACAATCCTTAGAAATGTGCTGCAAGAACAATCTTATAAAAGGAATCTACTTGGTACCTTCCTGTAATAATCCAACGGCAATCACTATGCCGCAGCTGCGCAGAGATGAGATTGCCGCCATAGTCAATCGACATAAACTGATATTAATTGAGGATGATACCTATTCATTCTTAGCACCTGATCTAGTACCGATTTCCGGTTCAATAAAAGACCGGTTTATATATATCTCCGGCACTTCCAAAGCACTTTGCCCGGGACTGCGGGTTGCTTATATGGCATTCTCTGAACAACTTAAAGAGGCGATTGTATCAGGCATGCATCATGTCAATCTTCAGATACCATTACTCAATCTGGAAATCCTTACAACCATCATAGAAAGCGAGACGAAAGACCAATTGATTTCTACACGGCTAAGATTGGCCAAAGAACGTAACGAAATTTTTAGCAAATATTTTACATTGCCAAGAGGAGCAAACCCAATGAGCTATTTCCAATGGATTACCTTACCTGCCTGTTGCAATGGATATAATTTTGAAATGCAGGCAAAAAAAGCAGGTTTACTGATATTCTGCTCAGATCGATTTGTGGTGGGACCAGCAACTACGAATCATGCAGTACGTGTCTCCTTATGTTCTGTAGATACACTTACCGATCTGGATAATGGCCTTGCCATCTTGAAAAAGCTGATAGATGAAAATACGTTTACAGATGAGAAGAATATACTTATTGTGTAGGAGAAAAGCAGTATAAGAAGTAAAACATATAGGAAGAGCCCGACTGTTATTGTTTTTCAGTAACGACTGGGCTCTTTCATTACGGTTTTACACATATTTTACCATTCACTCCTTAAAAACTACAATTCGCGCTGTTCATATTATTTCTTCATCATTTTATGATAATATATTTGGACTGTTACCGATACAAGTAAGCAAATCTATTATCGAAAGGGGAATGATAATGAAGAAAATTTATAGACTTATAGCAATGTTTCTTACACTATGTATAGTAATGGGTTTTTTGCCCTCTGACACCTCATTTGCAGCGGCTCCTTATGCCAATTGGACAGAGGTTGCAAATTCGGCACAAGAAGGAACAGATTATGTAGTAAATGGAGATACCACAATTATTAAAACAGCGAGAGGACTTGCCTGGTTAGCGAACCAGGTAAATACAGGAGCTGACTACTATTACTATAAAACAGTTGAGCTTGCCAATGATATCAATTTGGACTGTGGCTTAGTAGAAAATTATGATTGTTCTGAAGAAGACTTCTACGAACAAATTACAGCAACAAACAGCTGGATTCCTATCGGAATATATATATATTCCTCTAATTTAAGGTGTTTTCAGGGAGTATTTAATGGAAAAGGATATACAATAAGTGGTGTAAAAATCAATAGACGGAATACTAGTTATAAAAGTAAAGATCAGGGATTGTTTGGAGACATTCTTGGGACCATAATGAATCTCGGAGTTGTAGATTCACATATCGTGGGACATAATGGAGTTGGTGGCGTGGCCGGTAGTGCTTATGAGTCATCCATCACGAATTGTTATTTTCATGGTATAGTTGAGGGCAACGATAATGTAGGTGGTTTTGTTGGCAATAATCAAGGTATTATTAAAAATTGTTATAATATCGGAACAATAACTAGATTATCATCATCAGATGAGAATTCAAAGAGGTTTGGTAGTTTTGTCGGATATACCGCTGTAGGGATAAAAACCTGTTATACTTTAGACACAAGTTACCGTAACGCAATTGGTGAAGATTATTACGGAAATTCTAAAATAGTAAAAATGACTGAAGAGGATATGAAAAAGGCGACAGGAGAAGAGGGTGCTTTAGTAGACAAGCTGAATCTTAGTGTGCGTGATACAGATACTCTGAGAGTAAAACCATGGAAAACCGGCAAAGATGGCTATCCAGTGTTGGATTATGAAACCTTAGTGGTAAGCTTTGATATGAAAGGAATTGGAAGGCAATCTTCAATCTTTGTTTCTTCAGGTGAGAGTATCACATTACCGCCAGCCCCTAGAGTAACTGGCCAAAGTTTCCTTGGTTGGTTTACCCAAAATGGAGATAAAGGTGACTGGGGAAGCGAGTTTCCAGCAACAATCCAAGTATATGAAGATATGACAGTGTATGCCAGGTGGAAAACTAACCTGTCATGGAATGACTTTTACTTTACCTCTCCGTCAGGCTATAGCTATAGTGGTACGGCAAAGGAAGCAACTGTTAAGACAAGATATGATATTCCCTGTGAAACACTAACCGTAAAATATTACGATGAAAGTGGCAATCTTCTTGATAGTGCGCCGGTGTATCCTGGAACCTACCATGTTAAGATTGATGTTCCTGAAAACCAGTACTACTATGCTGCCAAAGATTTGAGTAGTTACGAATGGAAATTTACCATTTCGAAGAAAGAACTGACAGTTTCTGTGGATGATGTTACCATCAATAAAGGCCAGGATATCCCAGAACTTACCGTCAATGTAACCGGCTTTGTGAATGGTGAAAGTGCCCATACACTTGCAGGTTTCATGAAACCAACTGCTTTTGTTAGTGGAATTGTTAACACCCTTAACACCAGAACAAGAAGTTTTACTGTAAGCTATACAGGTGGCAACCCAACTGCAAACTATAGTTTTTATACTCGGAGTACCGCTGGTCTTACCATTCACACAGTGAATATCACAGAGAATGACTACAGTACCAACGGGAAAGACATATCCCTTTGGCAGAAGGACCATATCACCCTGACACCCGCTGGCGACTACATCAAGATATCTGAAGACGGGGCAGACTGGAAGGATTCCCTTACTCTTTCCACGGAGGGAGTAAATAGCCAGACCTTCTATCTAAAAAAAGCAGATGGAACTGTTACGGAGAGTAAGACAATCGGTTATAAGCTAGATAAAACTGCACCTACCAATCTTAAAATCCAGTATAACAAGAACGGTTTTAAGTCCTTCTTAAATACCATCACCTTCGGCTTGTTCTTTAAAGACAAGGTAGAAGTGACGGCCCAGGCCACCGATGCATTAAGCGGTATTGCAAGCTATCAGTATTATGCGTCAGACACTGCCATATCGGATGTACAAGCAATCACCGATTGGCAAAGTAGTCTGATACTTACAGAGAATAGTAAAAAGATTGTCTATATCAAGGTTACTGACAAGGTAGGCAATGAAGTCATTACAAACAATGAGGGAATTGTGCTATATAGTGACAGTACAGTAACAACGAGTACTTCCACCTTTGACAAGAATGCCGAGAAACAGGCGGATATTACCGTAACCATGACAACAAACGGCAATACCTTACGTGAAATCAAAAATGGTAATGAGACCCTGACAAGTGGCACCGATTATAGTGTAAGCGGCAATATGGTAACCATAAGTAAGAATTATTTGAGTACTTTGGCAAAGGATAGCAACCAAACACTGACCTTTGTATTTAATCCTATGGGAGTGGAGAATGCTCTTACTACCTCCACAGCCACTGTAAATATTAATATCATTCATACAGTGAATATCACAGAGAATGACTACAGCACCAACGGAAAAGATATATCCCTTTGGCAGAAGGACCATATCACCCTGACACCCGCTGGCGACTACACCAAGATATCTGGTAACGGGGCAGACTGGAAGGATTCCCTTACACTTTCCACGGAGGGAGAAAGCAGCCAGACCTTCTATCTAAAAAAAGCAGATGGAACTGTTACGGAGAGTAAGACAATCGGTTATAAGCTAGATAAAACTTCACCTACCAATCTTAAGATCCAGTATAACAAGAACGGCTTTAAGTCCTTCTTAAATACCATCACCTTCGACTTGTTCTTTAAAGACAAGGTAGAAGTGACGGCCCAGGCCACCGATGCATTAAGCGGTATTGCAAGCTATCAGTATTATGCGTCAGACACTGCCATATCGGATGTACATGCAATCACTGATTGGCAAAGTAGTCTGACACTTACAGAGAATAGCAAAAAGATTGTCTATATCAAGGTTACTGACAAGGCAGGCAATGAAATCATTACGAACAATGAGGGAATTGTGGTATATAGTGACAGTACAGTAACACCGAGTACTTCCACCTTTGACAAGAATGCCAAGAAACAGGCGGATATTACCGTAACCATGACAACAAACGGCAATACCTTACGTGAAATAAAAAATGGTAATGAGACCCTGACAAGTGGCACCGATTATAGTGTAAGTGGCAATATAGTAACCATTAGTAAGAATTATTTGAGTACTTTGGCAAAGGATAGTAACCAAACACTGACCTTTGTATTTAATCCTATGGGAGTGGAGAATGCTCTTACTAACTCCACAGCCACAGTAAGTATTTCTATCATTGAAACTCATGATCACATATGGGATGAGGGCAAGATTACCACTCCTGCAACCGCAGCCAAAGAGGGAGTAATCACTTACACCTGTAAGATCTGTGGTGAAACCAAAACTGAGTCCATTGCCAAATTAGCTCCGTCCATAGTTGACGGTGCAAATGGAAAGTACACCCAAGGTGAAAAAGACGGCATAACTTTTAGATCCGACGCTGCTCTTGAAGACCTCTTAGGTGTTTCAGTGGATGGAAGAGAACTTAGCAAAGATATGTATACTGCCGAGAGTGGTAGTACAATTATAACATTGAAAGCCGAGTATCTGGAAACGTTATCTGCCGGAAAGTATACCCTAAGCATCCATTCCAAAGGCGGCACAGCATCAGCGGAATTTACTATTGAAGCCAAAGAAGCTGATAAGGAAGAGCCGGGAGATGCGGTTATCGAGAAACCGGGAGAAACCGATTCTCCGAAGACTGGAGATACAAGTAATATTGAATTGTGGCTTCTGTTCCTGTTGGTTTCAGGTGGTGCATTGACCATATTTGGTGTTAACAAAATGCGAGGGAAACAAAGTTAAAGCGGATCATACATAGTGGATAAAAGTAAAACATATAGGAAGAGCCTGGCTGTTACTGGTTTTTAGTAACGGCTAGGCTCTTTTATCATTGTATACTTATATTAGGCTGGTAGCGTTGATTATTTTGAAGTTAAATACTCATCGATTGCTTTTGCTGCTACCTTTCCTGCACCCATGGCAGAGATAACAGTTGCAGCTCCTGTTACAGCATCGCCGCCTGCATATACGCCATCTTTTGTAGTTGCACCGGTAGCTTCCTCTACAATGATACCACCATGTTTATTTACATCAAGTCCTTCAGTAGTGGACTTAATCAATGGATTTGGAGAAGTACCGATGGAGATGATAACCGTATCTACATCTAATACAAACTCACTGCCTTTCACTGGAAGTGGACGGCGACGACCACGTTCGTCTGGCTCGCCAAGTTCCATTTTAATACATCTCATTCCGGTTACACAGTCATTCTTTGGATCACGTCTGTCCTCTGGGTTGTGATAGCCAAGGATTTCTACCGGATTGTTTAATAATCTAAATTCAATACCTTCTTCCATAGCATGCTCTACCTCTTCCTTACGAGCAGGTAGTTCCTCTAAGGAACGACGATATACGATGTACACCTTGTCAGCACCAAGGCGAAGAGCAGTTCTGGCAGCATCCATAGCTACATTACCGCCACCTACCACAGCAACCTTACCACCCTTCATAATAGGGGTATTAGGATCATTCTTGTAGGATTTCATTAGGTTACTTCTGGTTAAGAATTCATTGGCAGAATAAACACCTTTGTATTGTTCCCCAGGGATTCCCATAAAGTTTGGAAGTCCGGCACCGGAACCAATGAAGACTGCTTCATACCCCATTTCAAAGATCTCATCTACAGTCAGGGTCTTACCGATTACCATGTTGGTTTCT
Organism: Bacillota bacterium; assembly: GCA_023411225.1. Taxonomy (GTDB): domain Bacteria; phylum Bacillota; class Clostridia; order Lachnospirales; family Lachnospiraceae; genus KM106-2. The sequence goes on along the minus strand of JAEYPA010000133.1, from coordinate 10,929 downwards.
ACATCTACGCCCATAGCAATCAGGTTATCCACTTCCTTTTGCACGATTGCTTTTGGAAGACGGAATTCTGGGATTCCATAAACAAGTACGCCACCTGCAGTATGTAGAGCTTCGAATACAGTAACCTTATAGCCCTTCTTAGCTAGGTCGCCAGCACAGGTAAGACCGGAAGGACCGGAACCTACAACAGCTACTTTGTGTCCGTTAGAAGGAGCAGCTACGGGAACTTCTGTGCTATGAGCATTGTGCCAGTCTGCAACGAAACGTTCCAAACGTCCGATTCCTACAGGTTCGCCTTTGATACCACGAACACATTTGGCTTCGCACTGAGTTTCCTGCGGACATACACGACCACAAACAGCCGGAAGAGAGGAGGATTTGCTGATTACCTGGTAAGCCCCTTCAAAGTCTCCCTCTTTAATCTTAGCGATGAATTCAGGAATATGAATATTGACAGGACAACCACTTACGCAAGGCATATGTTTGCAATTCAGACAACGAAGAGCTTCATCAATGGCAACTTCTTCTGTATATCCCGTTGTTACTTCATCAAAATTATGAGCACGCACCTCAGGAGCCTGAGATGGCATAGGATTTTTCTTTGGGTTCATGTTTGGCATCTTAGTTAGCCTCCTTTTTGAAAAGATTGCAGGCTTCTTCATAAGCATGTTTTTCAAAGTCGCGGTACATAGCACCACGGGACATTGCTTCATCGAAATCTACTTCGTAACCATTAAAGTCAGGACCATCCACGCAAGCAAACTTGGTTACATTCTTTCCATCTTGGTGAAGAGTAAGACGACAACCACCACACATGCCGGTTCCATCGATCATAATAGGGTTCATGGATACGGTACAAGGAATACCAGTAGGTCTGACAGCTTCTACAACAAATTTCATCATTATTATTGGACCAATGGCAATTACTTCATCAAAAGTTTCCCCTGCATCAAACATTTCATTTAATGGAACACATACATTGCCATGTCTGCCATAGGAACCATCATCTGTCATAACGTATAATTTATCAGATATTTCATTAAACTCATCTTCTAGAATTAAAAGGTCTTTATTACGGAAACCAATAATGGAGGTTACCTCGCAACCTAGCTCATGGAACTTTCTTGCTACAGGCATCGCTATGGCACATCCTACGCCACCACCGACGATGCAGACCTTTTTCTTACCCTCTGTATGGGTAGCTACCCCTAAAGGACCAACAAAATCCTGCAGGTAGTCACCTTCTTCTTTGTGATTTAGTTTTTCTGTAGTACCACCAACAATTTGGAAAATGATTGTTATACTACCTTTTTCTCGATCATATCCAGCAATTGTTAGAGGGATACGTTCGCCATCTTCATCCACACGAAGGATGATGAATTGCCCTGGTTCTGCTTTTTTTGCTACAAATGGAGCCTCAATTTCCATCAGAGTTACAGTGGGATTCAGATTTTGTTTTTTTATGATCTTGTACATGTTCTGTCTCCTTTATCATTTCATTTATCTGTTGCATTTTAGTATTAAAAGAAAGGCAAAGCTGGACTGACAAGCTTCACCTTTCTTTTCTATTTTATTATAATAAGTATATACTAATGTTTATGTTTTGTAAAACATCTATTAAAAAACTTTCTTTTCTTAAGTCTATTAAAAATCTACTTCAGTGTCATAGTAGCAGCATTTTAATAACTTTTCCATCTCCTCCTGAGTAGGAATGCGAGGGTTAGAGCCAGTACAAGCATCCCCGATGGCATTCTTTGCAATCTCAGGAAGTCTTTCTAAGAAGACATTTTCAGGAACGAAACCATTTTCAGTTGGAAAGCTGTCTTTGCCATAGTTTTTAATGCAATGAGGAATGTTAAGGTCATCGTTCATTCCACGAAGGTATTTAATAAGCAAGGCTACCTTTTCCTCCGTAGTATCGCCGCCAAGACCCATGAAGTCAGCGATTGCGCCATAACGCTCAGCAGCAATTTTGTCTTTGGCATTAAATGCGATTACCTTTGGAAGGTACATAGCATTAGCAGCACCATGGATGATATGTGCACCGTAATCTGCAAATGCAGCACCGGTTTTATGAGCCATAGAGTGAACAATACCAAGTAATGCATTGGAAAAGGCCATACCAGCTAAGCACTGAGCATTATGCATACTGTCTCTCTTAGTCATATCATCATTATAGGAACCTACAAGGTCTCTTTGAATCATTTTGATTGCATGTAAAGCTAAAGGATCAGTGAAGTCAGAGTTTGCAGTAGATACATAAGCCTCAACAGCATGTGTCATAGCATCCATACCAGTGTGAGCAACTAATTTCTTAGGCATTGTTTCTGCTAATTCTGGATCTACGATTGCCACATCTGGTGTAATTTCAAAGTCAGCGATTGGGTATTTAATTCCTTTATTATAATCTGTAATAATTGAGAATGCAGTTACTTCTGTAGCAGTTCCGGAAGTAGAGGAGATTGCGCAGAAATGAGCTTTTCTACGAAGCTTTGGAATTCCAAATACTTTGCACATTTCCTCAAAAGTAATATCAGGATATTCATATTTAATCCACATAGCTTTTGCGGCATCGATAGGAGAACCACCACCGATGGCAACAATCCAGTCTGGCTTAAATCTCTCCATTGCTTCAGCACCGCGCATAACAGTTTCAACAGAAGGATCCGGTTCGATTCCTTCAAATAATTCCACTTCCATGCCAGCTTCTTTTAAATAAGCAACGGCTCTATCCAGGAAACCGAATTTCTTCATGCTTCCGCCACCAACACAAACAATTGCTTTTTTACCTTCAAATGTCTTTAATGCTTCCAAAGCATTTTTGCCATAATATAAATCTCTTGGTAATGTAAATCTTGCCATTATCATTGCCTCCTATGTTTTATTGAAAGTTATCTTTCTTATGTGATTATCATAGTTAATATTTTAACAAAAAGGAAATATAAACATGACATATCGATATTCACATATCGATATGTCACCGGGGAAGTCAGAATTATGGATGAAGGATGATATATAAAAATAAACATGAGATAAGGCAGATATCATCTAGAATTATGATAGCTGCCTTACGAGTGGTTTACGTGTATGGCGGATCTTGTAAGTCTACTAGAATTAAAATAGCCTCTAGCGTGCAAAATCCTTTGGGTTATCTTTGGCAAGATTATCTCGTTGCTACAATTAGTATAGTAACTCAAATACATTATTAGAAATATAAAAATGGAATGTCAGTATTCCAATATCGATATGAGAATATCGATATAATTCTACTCATAATGATTAAATGCTACTTCATTCTTTGCTTCAGATAACTTGTCCACAAACTTTCTGTCTAATGTAGTAAATTTATAATTGTTTGGATAGACTAGGACATCTTTATGATGATTGCCAACTATACTGCATTTGCGCTGTACCAATTGGTACCGTCGCAGCAAATCTTCTGGGATAGGGGATACCCACATAAATGTAGTAGGAATCTTGCAAAGCAGTTCAAACTGATTACAACGTTCGTAAAGATAGATTTTTTTCTTTACTTGTGAAGAACCGGTTAAAGCTTTCCCATTTCCGGACAGATAAGGGATGTAGGTATCTCCATGTACTATCTCTGTGTATTCTTTTAAATAATCGAAGTCGATTGTCTTTTTCCCTGCAAGAGGATGGTTCTCAGACATTACTACCACATATTCAAATTCCCAAATTGGCTCAGATTGAAGATGCTTTTCATGTAGAAAATCCATAAAATATTGCTCATATATGGTCTGATAGCGAATAATACCAAGTTGAAACGGGCCATCCACAATATTACTAATGGTTTGCATGGAATTCGTCTCCTGTACACTTATGTTTATGCTTTTGCTCTTGTCTAATTCTGCAACAAAAGAGGTAAAGGCATGGGCTATGTAACTTCCACGGGGTATGGAGATGCGAAAACTCTGCTGTTCTTTGGAATCGCTGGAACCGATGGATTCCATTTTTTCCAATTGGGAGATAATGTTATGAGCATATTTTAAGAATTCCTTTCCTTTGGATGTTGGAATAACACCCTTTGATGTACGCTCAAAGATTGGAAAGCCCATAGTATCCTCTACCTCCTTTATGGCTTTGCTTAGGTTAGGCTGGGCCATAAAGAGGTTGTCAGCAGCTTTGGTAATAGAGCGGGTTTGCTCAACTTCAATCACATATTTAAAAAATAAGGTATTCATGTATTTACTCCGTTTCTAATAGTTGTCCCAGGTGTTTTGATAGAAGAGCTAAAGAAGCTGCCATGTTCTCGTTTTGTACTAAAACGTGTTTTGGAACACTAAGGTGGGTAGGGGCAAAGTTCCATATACCACAAACGCCACCATCTACCAGTTGGTTACAGACTTCCTGGGCACATTCTGCGGGAACTGTGATTATGCCAATGTGAATGTTCATGCGCTGACATAAATCACTAATTGTATCAGTGGAAAGAATCTTTTTTTCATTGATAGTAGAGCCAATGAGAGATGGATTATTGTCAAAGGCTGTCACAATATTAAGACCATAGGCTTTAAAACCATCATAGAATAGTAAAGCTCGGCCCAATTGGCCGACACCAACTAATACAGCCTCATTGACATTGTGGTATCCTAAAAACTGTTCCATATCATGAATTAGCTTCTTTACAGGAAAGCCTGCTCGTGGTTTCCCACTGGTTGAACTGATTGCAGCCAGATCTTTTCGAACCTGTATTTCATGTAATCCCAGATACCCTGCCATAGCAGGGGCGGATATGGTTTCTACTCCTTGTCTTTCCAAATCTTTTAAACGTTGGAGATAATAGGGGAGTCGTTGGATGGCTTGTACAGACAGACTCTGTAGTGATTTTTCTTGTTTATTCATGGTAACACCTCTTTTATCGATAATGCGTTATCGATATTATAGTGTAAAAAAAAAGACCTGTCAATATAAGGACAGGAGTAGTATAATATTGATATTTCAATAATAAAGGAAGGGATTCAGGTGAAAGTAAAGCGGAATTGGTTTGACATAGTTATTGACATACTATGTCTGATTTTATTAATAGGAGTCTCTGTTTATCTGATTTTACAGTGGAATGACCTACCAGACAAGGTTCCCGGACATTATAACTTTAAAGGGGAAGTGGACCGCTGGGGTTCCAAAGGTGAATTACTAATGTTGCCAATTATGAGCTGGGTGCTCTATATTGGAATAACTGTAATGGAAGCATTCCCTAAGATATGGAATGTGGGAGTAACGATCACCGAGGAGAATAAGGAAAGGGTGTACCGTCTTTTAAAGACGATGATAGGAGTTACAAAACTCCTTATGGTATTTATCTTTACCCTTTTGGAGATAAATGGAATTAATGGAGAAAGCTTGCCGTGGTATTTTATTGTATTATTCCTTGGGGTAATATTTGGTGAATTGATCTTCTTTATTGTTAGGTTAGTTAGAATTAAATAGCTAAGTATTAAAAGAGGGCTGGACACTTGTAAGTGTTGCAGCCCTTTGGTTTTTTAGGTATGAGCAATCAGTATTTTGTCCATTTACATTCTTTCTGGAAATTGAAAAATAAATACATTTTGCACTTTACATTTGGGAATTTTAGGATTACAATATCGATGGTTGCATGTGCAACTGTTGAACTTAAAACTAAAGGAGAAAGCCTATGCTAATGAATCATTTTTCGCTAATCGTACGTGGAAGCCATGTTTTTTTTAAAAGGAGGTTGCAGACTTATCCGGTAGGTATGTCAGAACAGCTCGTCATGATGTATCTCTTTCAGGTATCTACAGCCAATCAAGATAGTGTTGCTAGACACTATAAACTGGATAAGGGAACTATTGCTAAGACAATTGCGAAGTTGGAGAAAAAAGGGTTCGTTAACCGAAGACAGAATAAAAATAATCGACGCGAGAACCTGATTAGCCTTACAGGAGCTGGCCATAAACTAATGGATGACATGCAGAATCTTGTAAGTCAATGGGAACAGTCTGTTTTTGAGGGAATTACTGAGGAGGAGAAGGAACAATTCATCCAAACTCTTTCAAAGATTGCCATGAATGTAGAAGACATTGTAAAGGAGAAGTAGAGCATTATGAGGAGTAAAGAAAAGAAGGTTAGATTTGGACTGATTATGGCCGTATATTTATTAGGCATTTTTATGGGTGCCATTGATACGGGAATTGTTACACCTGCTAGAACAATTATACAAAATGATTTAGGAGTTGACCCCAATACCGGTATCTGGATGATTACCATCTATACCTTGGCGTATGCTGCGAGTATTCCAATCATGGGAAAGCTAGCAGATAAGTTCGGAAGAAAATACATATATCTTACTAGCATCTTTATGTTTGGTTTTGGTTCCCTGTTTTGTGGCCTGTCACAGGTATTTGGAAGCTTTTCTGTTCTGCTTATTGCCAGAGTAGTTCAGGCAATTGGCGGTGGTGGAATTCTTCCGATTGCTACAGCAGAATTTGGAACTACTTTTCCACAGGAAAAGAGGGGTATGGCCTTAGGCTTAGTAGGTGGAGTATATGGAATCGCCAATATATTTGGATCCTCGGCTGGTAGCGCCATCCTGGATATATTCGGAAGAGACAACTGGAAGTTCATCTTCTTTATTAATGTACCAATTACCATCTTTATACTTTTAGCCGGATTTCTTGCCCTGCCAAATACCAAGAGTGAGAAGGTTAAGAAGATTGACTACTTTGGAATTCTTACCCTAACTGTTATGGTTTTATCCATACTGTATGGATTAAAAAATATAGACTACTTTAATTTTGTAGACAGCTTTTTGAGTACAAAGGTAGTTCCATTCGTTATTATATTTGTGGTAGTTTTACCGTTCTTTCTTTTGGCAGAGAAAAAGGCAGAAGATCCAGTTTTGAATCTAAACTATTTTAAAAGTTCTAGAATCAATATTACCCTGCTTCTGTCCTTCTTCACTGGCGTTGTAATGATGGGTATCATCTTTGTTCCACAGCTGTGTGAGAATATTATGAAGGTTCCTAGTGGGGATGGTGGATACTTTGTAATCATTTTAGGAGTATTTGCGGGAGTAGCAGCCCCTGTTTCCGGTAAGTTAATCGATAAATATGGAGCCAAATTAGTTCTTGCTATTGGGTTCATAAGTTCTATATGTGGAGCTTTGTTCTTTAATTATGTAGCAATGGTTTATCCGAATATATTTACTGCCATGATAGGCTTAATACTCATAGGTCTTGGAATCGGATTCACCATGGGCACTCCAATCAATTACATGATGTTAGACAATACGGATGATGAAGAGTCCAACTCTGCATTGGCAGCTGTTTCACTGGTGCGCTCCATTGGAACTGCCATTGCTCCTGCATTTATGATTGGTTTTATTTCTCATGCAGGGATGAGTGTAGGTACTGAGATGATGAATATGATGCCAAAGCAGGTGAATATGCCAAAGATTCAATATGTGGAAGAACTGAGTGAGGCTGTAAACCAGATTAAAGACAACAAGATGATGTCGCTTATGATGGGAGGCGTGGACTTGGATTCCATGGATATTAAGTCAATGCTTAATATGAAAATGGATATGAGTGAAAAAAGTGATTTTCAATTGCCAACGGAATTGCTAAATGAGCTTCAAGAATCTGATGTTACCACCATCGGCAAAAGTGCTAAGAATACGGCAGAGTACATATTTGGTATGATTCAGGAGAAGGCTGTGAGCGGACTTGATAAAGGGATCGCTGGAATGGAAGCAGCTAAAAAGAGTATGGGTAACATTGATATGAAGAAAATGGGTAAAGAAGGTATGTCAGGTTTGCCAGACTTTGATCAGATGCTTACCTATATGAAATCTGTTAGGGCAGAGCTCCCTGGAGCCTTTACACAGGCAAAAGCAGACTATATCAAGCAGCTTGCAGATATGCAATCGGAGTTGGAGGATACCTATCAGGATACCATGAATGTCGGGTTTAGACAGGTGTATCTGACGGCTGCTATTACCTCTCTAATTGCATTATTGACTTTAGTGGGCTATAGAAAGAAGAAAGAACAAGCTTAATAAATTTACATGTGGGTGATTATCTTTTTGACGTATTGTAATTGTATAGTTGAGACGTTGCATCTAATGTAATATAATAAGGAAAAGGAAAGAACCCATGGAAAATAGGATTACTTTATGCGGGGACAATTGTACTTATTGTCCCCGGTTTTTGGCTAAAACAGAAGAGGAGTTGCAAGAGGTAGCGAAGCTTTGGTACCGAGTAGGATTAAGAAGCCTGTACCTATCGTTTAGTTGAATGTGTTACAGAACATAAAGTGGACAAATGTAACCAGTGCAATGATTTTCCTTGTGATAAAATAGAATCTATGCTGGAACGTACAAGGGAATTCCAGCTGAACTGTAAGAAGAGCTGCTCTCAGAATGATTATGAAGCACTTGAGAATTCATTTTTTTATAAGGAAGAGAACTTGAAGAAATAGAGGTTTATTTATGTGTAAAATTGAAGTCATTAGTTTAGATATCTTTCAGACACTAGTGGATGTCAATAAAAGAATACCGAATATATGGAGGGCAATTCTAAGGGAAGAATATACAGATGAGTTGGCTGAGTTTGGGGCAAAATCTCTTATGAGCTTTTATGCAAAAGCTATCCAACTGCTCCTACGGGATGCAAACCCCTTTATTGCAATGAGAGATATTTTTATGGATTGTGCAAATGCAATGATAAGGGAAACAGATATGGCTGTTAATCCTGAGTTAGTTGTGGACCAAGTTTTTTTAAATCACGGGAAAGCTCCTTATTATGATGATGTGTGGGAAACCCTAGATTACATAAAGGGACATTACAGGGTGATTCTGTCCAGTGACTCCAGTCATAGCATGGCAGATTCCATTATTGACAGAGTAAAGCCGGAATATGCTTTTATCTCTGATGACTTGCATTGTTATAAAGGGGAGAAAGACGGTCGTTTCTTTACTATAGTGGCAGATAAGCTACAAGTACCTCTGGAAGCTATCTTACATATTGGAGATAGTAACAGTGATATTATCGGAGCCAAGGAAGCTGGGGCAAGGGCTGTGTGGCTGAATCGAGCAGGAAGACAGTGGACATCTACGATACAACCAAATTATGAGATCGGTTCCTTAAAAGAGTTGTTATCTATGAAAAACTTAATGCCAGAATGATTAAACTTTGGTAAAACACTTATAATTAATAATTTTACCATTTTTATACGAGAAAGGATAATGCCATTGAAACTGAAAGAACTGTTTAGTCCCAAACTGATTCCCAATAGTTTAACCTTACTTCGGGCAATGATTGCATTACTTATTTTTATCGTTACACCCTTTACGTGGCTATTTTACTTAATCTATGTGGTTTGTGCGTTGACAGATATGCTAGATGGTTTTCTGGCTAGACGATTAAATGCAGTGACCAGTCTTGGACAAAGTTTAGATAGTTGCGCGGATCTTGTGTTTTTTATAGCAGTCTGCATCCGTATCATTCCCTTATTAGAGATTGAGCCATGGATGCTTATTTGGACTGGGATGGTTCTTTTGGTGAAAATAATTTCTTTGATAGTAGGCTTCGTGAAGTTTAGAGAATTTTCATTCCTACATACCTATCAAAATAAATTAACAGGGTTGTTACTCTTTGTTTATCCCCCTCTTATTGGAAAATTTGGCTTGCTATTTCCGACCGTAGTGGTTTGTATCATAGCATCTTTTGCTGCATTAGAGGAGCAAATTATTCTACTGAAGCTCAAAAAACTTCATCGGGATATAAGAGGTTTATTTGAGGTAAGAACCTCTAATTGATTGTGTTTTAAAATAGAATGTGTTATAATTTTGTTATAACTCGTGTGTTGTGGTTTAATTATACAAAAGTGAGGGCTTTGTCTATGGAGCAGTATTTTGTTCGTATTAGTCCTGATATAATAGCTGTTGTGATATTGACATTTATATTATATTTATTACATAGCGATAGAATGGTTGGTAAAAGACAGGCTAGAGACCTGTCTTTTGTTGCACATCTAATTATTTTCATTGTAGTCCTTGAGGCATTCACAGTATACATGGAGGATTATAAAACTCCTGCATTGTTTACTATCTATAAGATTAGTAATGTACTGGGTTTTTCTTTAACGCCAGTTATATGCATTGTATTTGCATTCATCTATGTTCCTAGTTTTAGAAAGTATTTAACTCGAATTATTTTCCCAATTATAATACTCTTTGGTCTTTGCATATCAAGTATATGGACTGGGCTAATATTCTCTGTTGACTCCAATGGTCATTATGCAAGAGGTCCTTTGTTTTCAATTAATATTCTGATAAACCTGTATTCGTTAGCTATATATTTTATCTCTTTGAGGATAAAGGGAAGATCTTATGACAAAGTAGAACAGATTAATTTGCTAGGTCAGTTTTGTATTATTCTATTTGGAGACTTTATTCAGATATTATTTCCGAAGCTTCTTATGATATGGCCATGCTTTTCCCTAGTTTTACTGTTGTATTATGATTTTTTAAAAGATTTGTCTTACAAATACGACTCCCTTACAGAAGTTAAAAATCGTCGTTGTTTTGACGAGAACTTTGAGGATGCAAGAGAATCTGAGAATCTATTTATTGTCATGTTTGATATAAATAACCTAAAGAGCGTTAATGACCAATTTGGCCATGTAAAAGGTGATGAATACATACAACAAGTAGTAAGCGAGATTAAGAGGTATACCTTATCTATAGGAGTTCTCTACCGTATCGGAGGGGATGAATTCTGTTGCCTTTGCGAAAATATCCAGGAAAATGATTTAGAGAAGATGTTTGTAAATGTGGAAAACGGAGTAAGTAAGCTGAGTTTTTTCAAGGATAGCTCTCAATTCGACTGGGAACCATTGGCCTATGGTTATGCTCATTATAGGAAAGGTAATGGAACATCTATTGAAGAG
>JAEYPA010000006.1 GCA_023411225.1 Bacillota bacterium | reverse complement strand
TAATATTTATTGATACATATTCACGGTCGTTCTTATTTTCAGATTGGTCATCCGAATCATCTAAATCATCAAAGTCATCATCGAAATCGTCATCGAAGTCATCGAAATCATCGTTTGAATCTTTATTTGCCACCTTTTTTACTAAATATACTACTCCACCGGTTATAGCTGCTAAAACTGTAGTAGCAAGTAAAAACTTTCCGAATTTTTTCATTATGTCATCTTCCTTTCTCCAATTTAATTATATCCTATTTTTATATTATAATTCTTTTTAACATAAAAGAAAAGATATTTTTGACTAAATGGTTAATTTGTGTATTACTAGAAAAATATTCATATTATTTGTTAATAGAGTATTACAAACTATTAAATATTATTATATTATTAAATCGCTATTGACGAATATCTTTTTGGAGTACAAAATAATAGTGTATGCAGGGAAACTAAGAGTTTGAAATCACCTTTTTTTTCAGTCGATCAATAAGATACAATGGAAGGCCTTAGAGGCTTGATGAGACAGAAGACAGACACCTAATTTAGGAATTGTATGAAATTGAGGGTATGGAAGGATGAGGTATAAGGATTATAATGACTCTGCAAATGATAATTGTTATATAGTTATTTATTCTACTGAAGCTGTCCGTAAAAAACAGCAGATGACAGATGATTATGAGCTTTTGGAGAATTACGACTTTATATCTCATCTGGAATCTTCAGGACTGCTTAGAGAATATAGAGAAGCCTCATGTGAGAAGGAAATGGCTGAAGACATACATATTAATCTGGATTTTATGGAGACCCCGTTTTTTTATCAAGAGGTAGAATATTTTGATAAGCTGAATATGACGTTGGAGAAAGAACTGGTAGAGTTAGATGATAAACTGACAACTCCACCTTTTGAACAGACGTCAGTAATAAGAAAAAGCAAGAAAAGAACATGGAAAGTTCAGTTATCCATGGCAATATATAGTCTCTTGGCTACTGCGATTTTGCTGGGAGGTTTTTTTATGATATCTGGTAGCTTTAACACTAAGGAGGATGCTTATGCCCTCGACTATGTCAATAAGCCACCTAAGTTTAATAAACCAGATGTTGTAAAGAATGTGGCTGCCGCCGAGGTAAATGAGGCTAAAGCTACTACCAGACAAAATGATGACAAACTCACAAAGAATACTGATCAACCTTCAAAAGTAACGGATAAAGTCTTAAAAGCTGAGAAGAATCAAGAAAAGATAGAATCAAAATCCAATACAAGCAAGAAACCTGCTAAGGTAGACAAAGAACTGTTTCAAGAGGTGGCGTTTATTGGTAATTCTTTAGTTGTTGGTCTTAGGCAGACCTGTAATATGGTCGGTGCCAGTTTTTACGCTTGCCAAAGCTTGGATATTAGAGATGCCTTTGATAAAAAATTTGTGGTGGGAACGCGTAAGAATGATAGACTAACGATTTTGCAGGCAATAAGTAAAAAGCAGTATAAGAGAATATATCTTATGTTTGGAATTAATGAATTGGGTTGGCCATATCCTGAAGTCTTTATTCAAAAATACAAAGAGTTTATTAAAAAGATAAAAGCTATACAGCCGAAGGCAGCTATATACGTGCAGTCTGTTTTGCCAGTGACGAAAAGTTGTGCAGATTTAAAAACTGTATTTTCTAAAAATAATATTGTGAAATGTAATAAACTTTTAAGTAAGATGAGTACTTCTATGAATGTTGTTTATTTGGATGTATATAGCTCTTTGTGCAATGAGTATGGATATCTACCTGAGAATTGTAGTACAGATGGAATTCATTTGCGGAAAGTCGGATATTCAAAATGGCTAGATTATTTAAAGGAAGAAAAAATCAAAAAGTGATTATGGAGGAATTATGAGATGAACATAAAAGTTACGGATAAATTAATGGTGAGAGCTAAGAGAGTAGGGGGAGTATTCTTCTTTACGATAGTAGCAGTTGGATTAATCAGTTGTGGAAGTGGTAGTGGTAAGTCCTCACCAAGTCCTCAAAAAAGTGAGTCACCTAGTGTAACGGAAAGCGCATTGCCAAGCCCAGCAGTAAGTGCAACGGCAAGTCCGGTAGCAAAGACAGAAGAGCCACAGACATCCAATATAGATGTCACTTCATTGGCAAAAGAGTTATTTGAATCCGGAGACTACACAGATGAAATGTCTGAACTTGAAGATGATATGTTTGATGTAGTGTTCCAGACGGTAGATTTACAAATGGTAACTGCCAAGGCTGCATATGTGGGATCTGGTGCATCTGCTGAACAAATCGTAGTAGTGGAGGCCAAGGATGAAGCAAGTGCTAGTCAAATTAAGGAAGCACTAAGCCAGAAGTTAAAGGATGACATTAGCCAAAATGAGGATTACCTGCCACAGGAAATCAGCAAGTTAAAGAACCCGGTGTTAGTGGTAAATGGAAAGTACGTAATCCTTTGTGTTTCAAATGCTAATGATAAAATAGAACAGGTACTTTTAAAGAAAGGAATAATGTCATAGAAATATTCTTTAGAAGGAGGAAGTAGACTTTATGTCTGCATCTTCCTTTTATTTATGACAAAGGGAGAAATGTATGGTATTTAGTAGTATAGTATGTCTTTTTCGTTTCCTGCCTGTTGTTATTCTCTTGTATTTCATAGTTCCAAGAAAATTCAAGAATCTAATTTTGCTGGTGAGTAGTCTTATTTTCTATGCTTGGGGAGAACCAGCTTATGTGTTTTTGATGATGGGTACCATCTTGGTGGATTACATAACAGGGTTGTTGCTAGAAAAGTTTATGAATCAAAAAAAAGCTGTAGCAGCTAAGGCTACTTTAATTATTTCCGTAATACTCAATCTGGGCGTTTTATGTTTCTTTAAATATATAGGATTTCTTACAGAAAACATAAATAACATTCCGGGGGTAGATCTTGTCGTTCTTAAGATTGCGTTACCAATCGGTATTTCTTTTTATACCTTCCAAAGTATGTCCTATGTCATAGACGTATATTGGGGAATATGTAAGGCTCAGCATAACATAGTTTCGTTTGGAACATATGTTACGCTATTTCCACAGTTGATAGCCGGCCCTATTGTACAATATAAAACTATAGCGGAACAGTTAGATCATAGAAAAGAAACAGTTAGCCAATTCTCAGAGGGCATTATGCGGTTTATGTCTGGCTTGGGTAAGAAAGTTCTCTTTGCAAATAATATAGGAATTGTGTGGGATCAGATTTCCACCATCCCAATTGGGGAGCTACCAGCTGCTACAGCCTGGCTCGGAGCCTTGGCTTTTGCCTTACAGATATATTTCGATTTTTCTGGATATTCCGATATGGCAATCGGTATGGGTAAGATGTTTGGCTTTACCTTCTTGGAGAACTTTAACTATCCATATCTTTCTAAGAGTATTACAGAATTCTGGAGAAGATGGCATATTTCGCTTGGAACCTGGTTTAGAGAGTATTTATATATTCCGTTAGGTGGCAATCGTTGCTCCAAGTCGAAACAGATTCGTAATATAGCTATTGTCTGGCTACTTACAGGTCTCTGGCATGGAGCAAGTTGGAACTTTGTTGTATGGGGTGCTTATTTTGGTGCCTTACTACTACTTGAAAAGTTTTTCCTGGCAAGGCTACTTGCTAAATTACCATCCATTTTACAGCACATTTATACAATACTAATAGTATTGATTAGCTGGATAATCTTTGCGTTTGGAGATATGGGACAGGCACTTTCCTATATTGGGGCTATGTTTGGAGCCGGTGCAGGTTTTGCAAATACTGAGACGATGTACTTTATAACAAATAATCTCATTCTTCTCCTTCTTTTACTTGTAGGAGCTACGGATTATCCAAAGAAATGGATAGGGAAATTATCCATATGGATTGGCAAAGCAAAAACATTCCCACAGTATTGTTATGTTATAGTAGAGAATCTTTATTTATTGGTTGTTTTTGTACTGAGCATTGCATACTTGGTAGACAGTACTTATAACCCATTTTTATACTTCAGGTTTTAAGGGGGGAATGTAAATGTTAGATATTAAGCAAGAGGAAGTTAATCAATCCACAATAAAAAAAATCGGGAGTTATGTTACAATAGGTATCTTCTTATTGATATTGATGGGCATTTCACTCTTATGTGTGATTAAACCAGATAAAGAGTTTTCAGAAAATGAGAATAGGGTGTTAGCGAGTAAACCGAGTTTTTCCTTAGATTATTTGCTGAAGGGTTCCTATACCGGAGACTATGAGACCTATGTTACAGATCAGTTTGTAGCACGAGATCAATTTATTGCAATGAAAGTATATGCAGAACTTGCACTTGGAAAAAAAGTGGTCAATGGCGTGTATTTTGCTCCAAAGAATCACCTGATTGAAGAACATAAGGCAGAAGCTATAGATAGTACATTAGCAAGTAATAATCTTCAAAAGGTGAAAGAGTTTATAGATACCAATAAAGATAACTATTCGATTAACCTAATGTTAGTTCCTACGATAAGTGGTATTTATCCTGAATGGTTACCTGATTACAATATTGAGTATGATCAGACTGCATATTTAAAGCAAGCAAAAGATACGATTGGGGAAGAGAACTTTATAGATGCAAGTAATTCATTAAAAAGGCATAAACAGGAGTATATTTTTAATAAAACCGATCATCACTGGACGAGTCTAGGAGCATACTACGGGTATATGGATTGGGCAAATGCCGGAGGGGTGTCCCCCTATGCATTAGATCAATTTGATCGAAAAGTAGTTGCTACGGATTTTTGGGGATCCACATATTCGAAGGTTAATATAAAAAAAGAAGCGGATTCGATTGAACTATTTTCCTTAAAAAAAGGACCTAAAGTCTCTATGTCATTGAAACAGGATGGTAGTAAGGAAAAAGATGGGTTGTATGATATGGATCGATTAAAGCAAAAGGATAAATATACGGTTTTCCTAGGTGGTAATAATCCTTATGTGAAGATTCATACTAGTATAAAGAATGGAAAAACTCTATTAGTGATGAAGGACTCCTTTGCGCATTGTATGGTACCATTTTTAACTAATCACTATGAAAAAATAATCTTATTGGATTATCGGTACTTTAATAAAAGCACAAAGCGATTAATGAAAGAGGAGAAGGTAACAGATATCCTGATTTTATATAATGTATATAATTTTATTTCTGATACAAATCTGGTAAAAATAAATAAATAGTTTATCTTGGTAATAACCATTTGCTTATTGCCAAGTAGAACCTTATGGCTTTGATTATTGTTAAAATATCTTCGGATGTTTCGATGATCAAGGCCATTTTTTTAATTGATGAGATGTTTTAATCCAGAAACATATAGTATTTCGGTGAAATTGCATAATTCCATTTATTCCATTTATTAAATACCTAACAATATATATAAAAGAATTTTCAAGGAACTGAAAAGAATTTTATATTAATTTTAAAAGTTCATATTGATATAATGCAAATTGTAATTTAAATTGTATAAATTTACGGGAGGATTCAAAATGAAAAAGAAAATAGTAGCTGTAATTCTTACTGTAGCTATGGTAGCATCCTTTGCTTCTGGATGTTCCAAAAATTCAAAAGACACAGAAGCAAGCCCTTCTGCATCAGCAAAACAGACTGCACCAGCATCTACACAGCCATCTGCTGCTGATAAAACAGCTGAAGCAACAAAGGCTGCAACCAATGTTAACCTTGCAGACGCAAAAGTTGGTGTATGTATCTATCAGTTCTCTGATAACTTTATGACATTGTTCCGCAAAGAGATTGAGAATTATTTAGTATCTAAGGGATTTACAAAGAGTAATATCACAATTGTGGATGGTGCTAATGATCAGGCTACACAAACAAATCAGATTCAGAACTTTATTACAAGTGGTGTAGATGTACTTATTATTAATCCAGTTAACTCTTCCTCAGCAGAAACAATTACAGACATGGTTGTAAAAGCTAATATTCCTCTTGTGTACATCAACCGTGAGCCAGATAAAGCGGAAGAGCAAAGATGGCAGGATAATAAATGGAATGTAACATATGTTGGATGTGACGCTCGTCAGTCTGGTACATACCAGGGCGAAATGATTGCAGAACTTGGAAAAGACAAACTTGATATGAATGGTAATGGTAAAGTTGATTACATCATGATTCAGGGCGATCCAGAAAACGTAGATGCTAAGTATAGAACAGAGTTTTCTGTTAAAGCAGTTAAAGATGCTGGATTAGAAGTTAACGAACTTGATAATCAGGTGGGTAACTGGGATCAGGCAACTGCTCAACAATTAGTTACTAATGCTTTAAGCCAACATGGCAAAGATGTTGAAGTTGTTTTCTGTAACAATGACTCTATGGCACTTGGTGCTTTACAATCTATCCAAGCTGCTGGACGTACAGTTGGTAAAGATATTTATCTTGTAGGTGTAGACGCGTTATCTGAAGCATTGGAAGACGTTATTGCTGGAACTGTTACTGGTACAGTATTTAACGATCACTTTGCACAGTCACATAGTGCCGCAGATGCAGCCATTAATTTCATAAGTGGTAAAACAAATGAATACTATATCGGCTGTGATTATGTAAAAGTAACGAAAGACAACGCACAGAAGATTCTTGATATGGTGAAATAATAGATTTGTAACTATATAAGTATGGAAAGGTGTGGGTGTTACCATTAGCATTCGCACCTTTTTAAAGATGTTAAAGGGTAAGCATGAAATAGGAGTAGCTATTGAATCGCTTACATAATAGTTTTGAACAGATAATAAGTATAAGGTCGCAGAATTAAGTGAGGAGGCAAAGAATGGCTGAGTATAAACTGGAGCTTAAAGGCATTAGTAAAAGCTTTCCTGGCGTTAAGGCATTAGATAATGTACAATTATCTCTTCGCCCTGGAACAATCCATGCACTCATGGGGGAGAATGGTGCAGGTAAGTCTACCTTGATGAAATGTCTCTTTGGTATCTACAATATGGATGAAGGAGAAATCATACTGGATGGCGAAACTATCCATATTTCCAATCCGGATGATGCAATGCGATATGGTATTGCAATGGTACATCAGGAATTACAACCAATTCCTGCAAGGAGTGTTGCGGAGAATCTCTATTTAGGAAGATTTCCAGTAAAACATTATGGACCAATCAAGGTAATTGACCATAAGAAAATGCATGAAGATACTAAGAAATGGTTAGAAGAAGTAAAATTAGACTTTGATCCAAAAGCAGAACTCGGAACATTATCAATTGGGCAAATGCAGTCTGTAGAAATTGCAAAGGCAGTTTCACAACAGGCAAAAGTTGTTATATTTGATGAACCAACATCATCGCTTTCTGAAAAAGAAGTGGAAGCGCTGTTTAACATAATGAAAGATTTAAAAAGCAGGGGAGTTTCAATGGTATATATCTCCCATAAAATGGATGAGATCAAACAGATTTCCGATGATATAACAATTATGCGTGACGGAACCTATGTCGGAACATGGTCTGTAAGTGATTTGACAACAGAGCAGATCATTGCAAAGATGGTTGGTCGTGAGCTTACGAATGTATATCCAAAGAAGGAAAATGAGCTCGGAGAAGTAGTCATGGAGGTAAAACATTTATCCTCAATTCATGAAAAATCATTCCAGGATGTAAGTTTTAACATACGTAAAGGGGAAGTGCTTGGATTTGGTGGCTTGGTAGGAGCACAAAGAACTGAACTGATGGAAGGTATTTTTGGAATAAGAGCAATTGCTTCTGGTGAAATTTATATTCGTGGAAAACAAGTGAAGATCAAACATCCAATCGATGCCATGAATGCAGGAATTGGACTAATTACGGAAGATCGTCGTGGAAATGGTATCTTTGGTTGCCTGTCAATTAAAGATAACGTAGGTATCTCCGTATACAATAAGCATCTAAAGGCAGGATTTGTATTAAATCATAAGAAGATAAATTCTATTGTGGATAATAGTATAGAAATGTTAAGTATAAAGACTCCAAGTATGAAAGAACATATTTCAAATCTATCTGGTGGAAATCAGCAAAAGGTTATCGTTTCCAGATGGCTTGCCAATGATCCGGATGTATTGATTATGGATGAGCCTACCCGTGGTATTGATGTAGGTGCAAAGCATGAAATCTATGAAATCATCAACGATCTTGCAAGTAAGGGAAAAGCTATCATCATGGTTTCTTCCGAGATGTCAGAACTTCTTGGGATGGCTGACAGAGTGTATGTAATGTGTAATGGTAAACTTACTGGTGAGCTTGACAAAGCAGAAGATATGACACAGGCAAAGGTTATGAGCTTTGCTACACAATTCTGATAGAGAGTAAGCCCAATAAAAGGTGGATTATGCTCTGAGACTATAGCATGTGAAACATGCAGACAGGAGTGGGGAAATGGTAAAATCAAAAAAACTTAAAGTAAAAGATTTTTTTATAAACAATGGTGTAATTATTGTTATGTTTATTCTTGTTGTGTATACTGGGTTAACCTGTGCTAATTTTCTGACCGGTGATAACTTAACAAACATACTGATGAATATGAGTTCACGTTTGGTAATTGCACTTGGTATTGCTGGTTGTGTTATTACAGCAGGATGTGACTTGTCAGCAGGACGAATGATCGGGTTTGCAGCATGTATTGCAGGTACCCTGTTGCAGAGGATCGATTACTCCAATAAATTCTTTCCAGATATGCAGCCACTAAATGTAATTGTTGCGTTACTTATCGTAATGGCTATCTGTGGAGTATTCGGTTGTATTACTGGATTGTTCATCGCTTATTTGAACGTCCCACCATTTATAGCAACCTTAGCTATGATGGAAATTGTATATGGTATATCCTTAATTTATACCGGAGCAACTCCTCTTGGTGGATATGTAAAATCTTATACAGACATTGCAACCGGTAACTTCCTAGGAATTAGCTGGCTGATATGGATTGCGGCGCTTGTGTCGATTTTGACATGGTTTATATTTAATATGACACGTCATGGAAAATACATGTATGCAATTGGTGGTAATTCACAGGCGGCAGCAGTAGCTGGTGTACCAGTTAAAAAAACATTAGTACTTATTTATGTAAAAGCAGCTGCTATGTATGGCTTAGCGGGATTCATGCTTGGCGCAAAGGCTGGTGGTGCTTCTGTTAACTTAGGATATGGTTATGAAATGGAAGCAATTGCAGCGTGTACTATCGGTGGTGTATCTGTAACAGGTGGTCGAGGTAAAGTATCTTCTGCCATCGTCGGTGTTGCAGTGTTTGAATTGTTGAAAGCAGCGCTTCAATACTTAGGGGTAGATGCAAATGCTCAATATATTGCAATAGGTATTGTAATATTTGTAGCTATCTCACTTGATATTAGAAAATATGTAGCAAGAAAATAGCGATTATCCTAGCAATAGTGGAGAGATTTTGAATCTGTCCACTATTGTCTATTTTTGAAAAATGTATTATAATTTAAAAAATATAGGAAAAATGAGGTTAATAATATGATATATGGTAAATTTATGGATGTCGCAGCCCTTCCCTTAATCACAATTGTTGTTCTACTATATTATAGTATACGCCTTTTGGTGGAAGGCAATATCACCATTATAAGAAAAAAAGGAGATGCTCCGGTAAAGGATGAAAAGATGTATGCAAAAGCAGCGGGAAAGCTGATGTTATTTTTTGCTTTTGCGGTTGCATTGATGACAGCTTTGTTATTTTGGAATGCATATGTAGCAGTAGCTGAAATTGTAATACTTACAGCAGTTTTCGTAATGTTATGGTCTAAGATGAACAAGAAATATAGTAAATAGATAGCGAGATATAGAATATCATATGTTATTGAGAAATGAGGGCTGGTATGAGTCAGTATACAGTTATGCTTGTTGATGACGAGGAAGAAGTATTTAGTATAATGATGAAAAAGCTTGAGTGGGAGACAATGGGGTTTAAGATTGTTGGTTATGCCAGAAACGGCGTGGAAGCGTTAGAAATGGCAGAATCTTTACAACCGGATGTCGTGCTGACAGATATTAAGATGCCATTTATGGATGGGCTAACTCTATGCAAAAAATTAAAGGAGTTGTATCAAAAAGTAAAAATAATTATTCTCTCTGGGTTTGATGATTTTGTATATGCCAAGGAGGCTATCAAACTGGAAGCAGAAGAATACTTATTAAAACCAATTAATGCAAGTGAGCTGAAAGACGTTTTCGAACGTGTAAAAAAGAATCTGGATACTGAATTGGATGAAAAAAGAAATATTGAGAACTTGAAAAAATATTACATGGAAAGCCTTCCGGTGCTACAGGAAAGTTTTTGTACTCTTTTAATTGAAGGGCGAATTCCGGTAAACGAGATTCGTGATTATTTAATTGATTATCAAATAGAATTGAATGGACCGAATTATTTAGTTACGGTATTACATATTAGCAAATCCGATATGCCAGAGGATATTCAGCCTTTCCTTTTGGCTGTGTCCGTAAAGAAATTAGCAGAGGAACAGTTGAAAGAAAAATGGAATAGTCGGGTACTTACGTATCTTGGAGATATTATTATTATCAGTCAATTACTGGACAAGGAGCTTGTTCCAATATTTATTGATGACATGGACAAATTCTGTAAAGCAGCAAAACGTTTATGTAATGCAAAGTTAACTGCTGGAATCGGACACAGTTGTAACAGGATACAGGATTTGCCGATTTCATATAAAGGCGCACAAAATGCGCTTTCTTATCGTGTTCTGTATGGTAATGTAAGAGCAATAAGTATTGAAGAGATTGATCCTCAGGAAAACGCAGATATACCTTGGGAAGAACAATATATTAGTAAAATTTTTCAAAAGATTAAAATCGGAAGCCGTCAGGACTTGAAGCTGGCTGTTCATGAGTGTATTAGTCAGTTTTCAGGAAAAGGAATATCGTTACAAAAGTATCGTATTTTCATTATGGAACTAATCGCAGAATTCTTTCGTTTCGCGAATACAAACCAACTGAATACAGAAATGATTCTGGGAGAATGTAAGGATGTGTATGATAGGGTTCTGCAGATGGAATCACCGCAGGAGCTTAAAGAGTGGTTAATTGCAGCAGTAAATAAGACTCAGGATATCGTTATGAATGAAAGACTGGATACTACTAGATCGTTTATAACAAAAGGAATTATTTTTGTAAGAGATCACTTCGCGGACCAAAATCTTACGGTAGAATCAGTCTGCAAATATTTAGGTGTAAGTGCGTCGTATTTCTCCGTTGTATTTAAAAAAGAGATGGGTAAAACTTTCATCAATTATCTGACGGATTATCGGATGGATAAGGCGGTGGATCTACTTTTAAACCATAATGAGAAGACTTACATAATAGCGGAAAAGGTGGGGTATTCTGATCCGAATTATTTTAGTTATGTGTTTAAAAAGCAGTTTGGAGTATCACCATCAAAATATAAATTAGGCAGAGCAAACTAATCATGGATAAAATAATTCATTTTATGAAAAATACAATTACATATCTCAATAAACATATGAGGACGCGCAGCATACAGGTTACAATATCGATTTCTTTTACGATTGTCTCAGTTTGCACCATGTGTTTTTTGGGAATAACCTTATACGAGCAGTTCGTTAAACGAGCAGAAGATTTAACAATAGAAAGCTCGGAACAGCTTTTAAATCAAACAGCTATCAATCTAGAAGATTATTTGCGTAACATGCGTCGAATATCAGATACGATGTATTATAGCGTTATAAAGGATACAAACATTGCTACTACCCGTCTGGATACAGAAATGAATCTATTATATGAAGCAAACAAGGATAAACTAATTAGCATTGCCTGTTATACCAGACAAGGAGATTTAGTTGCTGCGACTCCCAATGCAACAGAAAAAGTGAACCTAAAAATAGCCCAGCAGCTATGGTTTGAAAATGCGGTGAAGCAAATGGAGAATCTTCATTTTTCAACGCCACATGTACAGAATCTGTTTGATGACACCAGCTTTCGATATTATTGGGTGGTTTCCTTAAGCCGAGCAGTGGAATTAACGAAAAACGGGAAAACCACATTGGGTGTGCTTTTGGTTGACATGAATTACAGTAGCATTGAACAAATATTGGAAAAAGCAAATGAAGACAACGCAACCGAGTATATTTATCTTTTAGATAGTAATGGAGAGATTATTTACCATCCAAAGCAACATTTAATCACTTCCGGCCTATTTGATGAGAATAATATGGATATTGTAGATTATGATGATGGAAGTTGTGAGGAAGTTTTTGATGGAGCCAGGAGACTGGTTACGGTTAAGACCATTAGCTATACTGGATGGAAAATTGTTAGTGTTGTTCCTATTAGCTCTTTTAATATGGGGCTTTCCGGAACTAGATATTTTATGATTATGTTGGTTATGCTTTCTTTGCTTGCTGTTGTAATACTAAACCAACTGGTATCTGCGCGAATTGCAAAACCATTACAAAGATTAAATAACTCTGTTAAGGAGTGGGAAGCGGGCAATCTCAATCCTTCAATTTATGTGGGAGGCTCCTTAGAGGTAGAACATTTAGGAAGAACACTTCGATCGACTGTTAGTCAAATTCGGCAACTAATGAGTGATATTTTAACTGAACAGGAAGAAAAGCGAAAGAGTGAACTGGATGCGTTGCAATCGCAAATTAATCCCCATTTCCTTTACAATACGTTGGATTCCATTGTCTGGATGATCGAGGGAGAAAGGTATGATGACGCTGTATTTATGGTGACACAACTGGCGAGTCTGTTCCGTATTAGCCTAAGCAGAGGAAAAATGATTATCAGTTTGAATGATGAAATAAAGCATGCCATGAACTATATGAATATACAAAAAATTCGATATAAAAATGTATTTACATTTGATTTTGATGTTGAACCTGAGATTATACAATGTTGTACGGTGAAGCTAGTACTTCAGCCATTGCTGGAAAATGCTATTTATTATGGTGTGGAATATATGTACGGTGAGGGTGAAATACATGTACGTGGTTATCGCAAGGAGAATGATGTATATATTGAAGTGCGTGATAATGGGCTTGGAATACCACCAGATGTCTTAGAACATTTACTAGAACCCAATAATATAATTAGAAAACATGGCTCGGGAGTAGGTCTTTTGAATGTACATAATAGGATTCAATTATGTTTTGGACAGCGTTATGGTTTGGAGATAGAAAGCTGGCCAGATGAGGGAACTATTGTAAGAATACATTTACCTTTTACTCAATATTCTGTAGAGGCTCAGGAACAGTTTGAGTCTGGGAAGATGCCAGATGGCGAGGGAGGAACCTATGAGAAGGAGTAGATTATATTTTGGGCTTTTAGTCTTGATTATAGTAGTAATCATTACCTGCACATCTTTAGGAATGCTTAATGTGGCAAGAGAGGAAGAATCATATCAGGTATCTGTGATTGTTACCAATAGTGGGAGTGATCAATGGATTTCATTTAAGGAAGGTTTGGAACAAGGAGCAGAGGATAATAATATTAATTTGAATATTGTTTCTACAAGTAAATTTACTAATATAGAAGAACAGTATGATGTAATTAATAGGGAAATAAAAAATGGCGCACGTGGAATTGTTTTGGAGTTCAGTTTTAGTGACATCAAGGTCCAGACGTTAGATTCTATATTGTTGGGAGCCGCTTTGGTGCTCGTAGAAACTGGTATTACTCCGGAGAATGTGTATACAGCAATAATACCGGATAATTATGCAATTGGTAAAACGACTGCGACTACAATTATAAAGGATTGGAATAATGATTTAAATGGTGTTAAGATTGGAATATTAAGTGGCAATCAGAACAAACTTGCTATGCAACAACGATTGTCTGGGTTTGAAGAAAGTATCCATCTAACGAAAGCTCAGGTTCTTTGGAATATTGAGGGCTCTGGGGATAATGTAATGCAGAATTTGAAGGATAAACAGAATAAACAGCCTGTAGATGTTCTTGTTGCACTGGATAACTATGAGATAGAGACGACAATGGATTATATGAATATGGAAAAGAGTTGTAAGTTCAAGGTGTACGGAGAAGGTAGTTCTGAAAAGGCCGTTTACTATCTAGATAAAGGATATATTCAGTCATTGAGTGTACCAAATCAGTTTAATATGGGCTATCAGAGTATGCTGGCCGTAGCTGATAAAATCAAAAATAATGTGACTACAGTAGAGGATAAAATAATAGACTTTTTGGTTGTGAATAAGAATAATTTATATGATAAAAGTAATCTACAATTATTATTTCCAATTGTTCAATAGATGAAATAATATCATTGAAAAGCAATAAGGAGGCGTCATAAATTGACTAGAAGAATAAGTTGTCTTTTATTGGTTATCATTTTGATTTTAGGATTATTGGTAGGCTGCAGCAAACAGAAAGGGACTAAAGAAACGAAGAGTATAAAGATAGGTGTCACGTTGTATAACCAATATGATACCTTTATTTCTGAATTAATCAGTGATTTTAAACGATATGCTTCGGAAAAAGAGCAAGAGACGGATATGTCAATCAACATGGAAATATATAATGCATCGGATAGCCAGTCTACTCAGAATAGCCAGGTGGAATCCATGATAAATAATGGATGTGACGTTATTTGTGTAAATCTGGTTGATCGCACAGAACCTACTACAATTATTGATTTAGCTGAAAGAAATAACGTACCCATTATCTTTTTTAATAGAGAATTGGTTAAAGAAGATCTAGAAAGATGGAATAAAATATATTATGTTGGTGCGCAGGCATTCGAATCAGGGGTTTTGGAAGGTGAGCTTGTGGTGGATGCCTTTAAGAAGAAAGCATCCTTGGATAAAAATCATGATGGAGTTTGTCAATATATAGTACTGGAAGGTGAAGCAGGTCATCAGGATTCCATCGTAAGAACGGAATATTCAGTAAGAACCATGACGGAAGGCGGCTTAGAACTTGAAAAGTTAGGATATGCAATAGCAAACTGGAACAGAGCACAGGCGAAAACACAAATGGTTCAGCTTTTTCAACGATGTGGCAATGATATAGAACTCATTTTAGCCAATAATGATGATATGGCCCTTGGTGCAATAGATGCCCTTAAATCCATTAATACTCCCAAAAAAGATTACCCGGCAATTGTAGGAATTGATGGTACGGACGTAGGCCTAGACGCAGTCAGAGCAGGTGACATGATAGGTACGGTTTATAATGACAAAGAAGGACAGGCACTGGCAATGCTAAATTTGGCCTATGTTATATCTACCAATGGAAATTTGGATGAACTGTCATTGGAAGAAGGAAAGTATAAAAGACTTTCTTATTTTAAAGTTACAATGGAGGAGGCAGATACATACAAGAATCGATTAAAACCGGAATTCTAAATCGTAAATAAACTGTAAGGTTTCAGTTCTTTACAAAGAGTTTGTTTTTTTATATAGTAATAGAATAAGGGATGAGCTGGTGTTTAGAATTTATGAAATGAGAGGTAATTATCATGAATATTGGTTTATTTACAGATACCTATTATCCTGAGATAAATGGTGTTGCAAACTCTGTATATACATTGAAAAAGGAATTGGAGAATCAAGGGCATAACGTATATGTGTTTACCACCACAACTCCGGGAGCACCTAAACATGAATACAATGTATTCCGTGTACACAGTATGCCATTTGTTTTCATGAAAGATCGCCGTGTAGGTATGGTCTATCAACGTAAGCTTGCTGCATTGATACGTAAGTTGAATCTAGATATTATTCATACCAATACAGAATTCTCTCTTAGGGTATTTGCACTGATTATGGCTAAAGAGTTACACATTCCACTTGTGCATACCTATCATACGATTTATGAGGATTACACTCATTACTTTGCTCCGATTGCAATACTCAATAATCGTGCAAAGGCTTTTGCGAGATTTTATACTAGAAAATGTTGTAACTTTGTTGAGGAAGTGATTGTGCCGACAGAAAAAGTAGAAGCCCTTCTTACAAGTTATAGAGTTTTCCGTAATATAAATGTTATTCCTACAGGAATTGATTTGAAGAAGTTTTATAAGGGTAATTTTACAAAGGAACAGGTGCAGCAGGTACGTGAACGTTTTCATATTACTCCTGACCAGAAAGTCATTCTGTATCTCGGCCGTGTTTCCCCAGAGAAGAATATTGGTGAGCTTTTAAAGGCAATGCCAAAATATATAAAAAAACATAGTGACGTTCGTTTTGTTGTAGTAGGAGCAGGACCTGATCTAGAGAATCTGAAAAAGTTGGTCCAGGAATTAAAACTACAAGACACAGTTGTATTTGCAGGGGAGCAACCTTGGGATGAGATTGCTTTATATTATCAGCTAGGAGATGTATTTGTTAGTGCCAGCCAAAGTGAGACGCAAGGACTTACCTATTTTGAAGCTATGGCAGCAGGACTTCCAGTTGTGGCCAAAAAAGACCCATGTTTGAATGAGATTCTGAGAGATGGTTATAATGGGTATGCTTTTGAGACACAGGATGAATTCCTAAGAGGTTTGGATAATATACTTTATGGAACAGAGGGTATTCCATACGGTCACAATTCCGAATTAATGATGAAACCATATTCAACAGAGGAATTTGCAAAAAGTGTAGAAAAGGTATATAAAAAGGTTCTGTCTACAAAAGCAATACCTGTTGAGGTGTAAAAAGGGAGAAGATAATGAGCAATAGGGGTAATAGTGTAGATGGTAGAGGGAAAAGAATGAATTGGTTTACGAATATATTGGTTATTGCGGGAATAGTTTCCCTTTTATACTTCGTGATATGCTTTTGCTATATTAGGCTAAGTGTTTCATTTGTCATATTTTGGGGAATAACCGGAGTAGCTTTTATTAGTACAGGAGTTGTTCTTAGAATACTATGGAAGAAAGGCTTTGTCTGGCCCACATGGATTAAGGTAATTGCGATCACTGTATTCTTACTTGGAGCTGTAATTTTTATCTTCACAGAGTCTGTGATTGTGTATTACAGTAACCAGAGTGCTCCAAGTAAAGTGGAATATCTGCTTGTATTGGGTGCAAAAGTAA
>JAEYPA010000001.1 GCA_023411225.1 Bacillota bacterium | reverse complement strand
GGCTACTATGATTTAGCCATTGCCTATCAGTCAGTGTACGTCAACTATTGAACGCGCCGTGTACCGAACGGTACGCACGGTGTGGTGAGAGGACGGGAGTTAGTCACTCCCTCCTACTCGATTCTTTAGATTAAATTATTAATTATATTTCGTATCTGCTCCGCATCAAATGGCTTTGCAAGAAAATCTTTGGCTCCATATTTTACAGCATCTACAATTTTGTTTTTCTGACCTGCAGCTGTTACCATTACAACTTTGGCATTAGGATCGAATTCTATAATCTGTTTTAATGCTTCAATTCCGTCAAGCTCAGGCATTGTAATATCCATTGTGGTAATATCTGGATTCAGCTCTTTGTATTTCTGAATACCTTCTATTCCATTTGATGCTTCTCCAATGACTTCATGTTGATCAGCTTCCAACATAGTTTTTAAAAATTTTCTAGATGTTCTGGAATCATCTACAATTAGAATTTTTGCCATTATTTTACCCTCCTGTTATTGAAACTCTATTGGAGTATCGATAGAAACAATTAAGTCAATTGTATATTCATTGAAGGTTACTGGTACAACAACTAACCCTGGGGACTTGATTGTCTGCTTTGTATGGAAATTTGGAGGAAGCATATCAATCATTACATTATCAGTACTTAATTTACTTGCATACATTCCATTGATACAATTTATAAATTCACAGATAGAGTCATAGGAATCAGCATCCATTTCAGTGAATTCCTCTTCGGCATATGTATTGGCTAACTTAATTAAACCATCATTAGAACCCGAGAAGCCTAATAAAATATTGTGGTCACCTATTGCTGTTTGAGTTGCCAAGCTTTGGAACTGATAACTATCAGTTTTGTAGCAACCATCGACATAGACATTATTATCTATAAATCGTACTAAATTACGCATTGCAAGACTAACAAGATTTTGATAGAGAGGATTGTCTAAAGATAGAATAATAGTTAAGATGTCATCCATATCAGATTTCTTTAATATACTTATCTGCTCATCAGAATAACCTTTCTCCTTTTGATAAGCAACAAGCGAAGCGGTGATTTCCTCCAATGTCATATATTTAGCATCAACAAGAGCTTGTACAAATTTTAAATAGGTATTCCCCTGCATACTAAGAAGGTGTTCTACCTGGCTAATTGTCAAGTATCCCTTTTCTACTGCAATATCGCCAAATCGTTTATCCATGATTGCTTGAAGACGATGTACCTCCTCAGCTTGATCTTCTGTAAGTAGTCCCTCGGCTACTGCTATTAGACCAAGACGTAATCTGGAATCAGATACCTTATGGTTTGCTTCATTTATTGTGTTACTTGATAAAATGTTTTTTTCTGTTAAGTATTTGCCAAACAACAAATAAAACATATGCCCTCTCCTTTCATATTATTACTTCTTATTTACCCCATAAATACAACTCACATTAATATATCGGATAGTAATTGTTATTTCTGATACTAATGTTAAAAAAAATAATGTAAAATGTGGTAATATAAGCAATATATGTTAATAATTAAAATTATATGTCAAAAGTGTATTTTTTTCAAGAGATAGGTTGGATGTATTAGAATATTGTCGCATAGGCATACTTGTTTTTTTCACGTTGACAACAAAATTTATAGTTACTATAATGAAACAAGGCTATTAACGTGAATTTCAATGAAATATAATAGAGAGGGTTTGTTTATAATGAAACAACTAATTGAATTAATATCCAGTGAATTAAAAAATGCATTCATCCATCTGGGATATGACGAAAAATATGGTGAGGTGACACTGTCGAATCGACCTGACTTATGTCAATATCAGTGTAATGGAGCGCTCGCTGCAGCGAAAGAGTACCGCAAGGCTCCATTTATTATTGCTGACGAAGTAGTCGCAGAAGTAAAAGGTTCCAAGACCTTCAAAGAAATAACAATGGTACGTCCAGGTTTTATAAATATCATTGTAGCTGATGAGTTTTTAGCAGATTATATTGAAGGGCTAAAGAATACTGAGAATTATGGTATTGAAAAAGATGAGAATCCTAAAAAGATTATGATTGATTACGGCGGACCCAATGTAGCGAAGCCTCTACATGTAGGACATTTACGTTCTGCAGTCATTGGGGAGAGCCTCAAGCGTATTGGTCGGTTTATGGGACATGAAGTAATTGGTGATGTTCATCTTGGGGACTGGGGTCTTCAGATGGGCCTTATTATTGAGGAATTGAGGAAAAGAAAACCTGAACTAGTTTATTTTAATGACTCCTATACCGGAGAGTATCCCAAAGAAGCTCCTTTTACCATCTCAGAATTAGAAGAAATCTACCCTGCAGCCAATGCCTATTCCAAGGAGCATCCTGAGTTTAGAGAGGCTGCCAAGGAAGCAACCAATCTATTGCAGCAGGGTAAGCCGGGTTATCGTGCAATTTGGAATCATATTATTAACATCAGTGTAGCGGACTTAAAGAAGAATTATAATAATCTAAATGTGGAATTCGATCTTTGGAAAGGGGAAAGTGATGTTCAGAACTTAATCCCTAATATAGTGAAAGAGTTAAAAGAAAAAGGTTTAGCTTATGAAAGCGAAGGTGCTTTGGTTGTAGATGTGTTAGAAGAAGAGGATACGAAAGAGATTCCTCCATGTATGATCTTAAAATCAGATGGATCTGCAATATATGCTACAACAGATATTGCTACACTTGTAGAGCGTAGAGAGATGTTCCACCCAGATGAAGTGAAGTATGTGGTTGACAAGCGCCAGGAACTTCATTTTACGCAGGTATTTCGTTGCTGTAAAAAGGCAGGTATTGTTGATAATGATACTAAATTGACTTTCTTAGGCTTTGGTACCATGAATGGTAAAGATGGCAAACCTTTTAAGACACGTGATGGTGGAGTAATGCGTCTGGAAAACCTTATTTCCAATATAAATGACGAAGTATATCAGAAAATGATGAGTAATCGAGAGATGGACCCAGAGGAAGCCAAATCTATCGCTAGCGTTATTGGTCTTGCAGCATTAAAATATGGTGATTTGTCTAATCAGGCATCAAAGGATTATATCTTTGATATCGATCGCTTTACTTCCTTCGAAGGAAATACAGGTCCATATATTCTTTACACCATTGTTCGAATTAAATCTATTTTAAATAAATATAAAGAAAATCATACAACTGCATCTGACAAGATTCTACCATCAATGTCTTCTTCCCAGACAGAGCTTATGTTGGAATTAGCAAAAATAAATGGTGTGATTCAGGGAGCATATGAGGAAAACGCTCCACATCGTATTTGCCAGTATATCTATGACTTATCTAATACATTTAATCGTTTCTATCATGAGAATAAAATATTAGCAGAAGAGAATAAGAATGTACAGGATTCCTGGATTCATTTGATTGTATTGACTAAGGACATTCTAACTACGTGTATTGATTTGTTAGGATTTTCAGCACCAGATAGAATGTAAATTACTTGAGTAATGGAAAAGAGGTCATGTATCATGTATAAGGAAACTGCAAGGTTACTTATCTATAATAATATTAAAGACGACAGCATCCTAATGCAGTTGTCCAATATTATTAGAAAATATGAAACCAATAGAATGGACAAACAGCAGGCAAAATTAAAGGTCTTTGAGCAGATGCATAATTTGCTAGAAATAGCCACAACTTATGGATTTAACTATAATTTATGGCAGAATTATCTGACCTATCTTTTAATTACCACCGAGACACCATTTAGCATTACCTGTGAAAAACAAGGAGCAGTAGAAGGAAGTGTAAATCTTCTTGTGAAGCAGGATTTTGATGCCTTTATGAAGTTATTTCATTATGATTTTACCTGGTTTCAGGAAGAGCTTGAGGTGGATTGCTTTCGTATTATAGGCAATTATAAAGCAGTGCCTAAGTTAGAAACTACGTATAATAAAAATGTCAGTAGTAAGGTGGTAGCCTTAAGTGAGAAACTGGCAAATGCAAAAACGGTTGAAGAATTCTATGACTTGGTGACAGGATTTTATAAGGATTATGGTGTAGGCTTATTAGGTCTTAACAAAGCATTTCGTGTTGATAAAGAAGATGGTAAGGTCGTTCTTGTCCCTATTACCAATACAGAAATTGTGAGGTTTGATGACCTAATCGGTTATGATACTCAGAAGAAGAAATTAAGAGACAACACAGAGGCGTTCCTGCAAGGGAAAAGGTCCAATAATGTGCTGATGTTTGGTGATTCAGGTACCGGTAAATCTACCAGTATGAAGGCTCTTCTCAATGAATATTATGAGGATGGTCTTAGGATTATTGAAATATATAAGCACCAATTTGAAGATTTGTCTAAGGTAATTTCTATGTTTAAAAATAGAAATTACAAGTTTATCATATACATGGATGACCTTTCTTTTGAGGAGTTTGAAATTGAATACAAGTATTTAAAGGCAGTAATAGAAGGTGGATTAGAGATAAAACCTAAGAATGTACTAATTTATGCTACCTCTAATCGTAGGCATCTTATTCGGGAGACCTGGTCAGATAGAGAAGATGTAAGAGCAGAAGAAGTGCATCATTCTGATACGATACAGGAGAAACTGTCTTTAGTTGCAAGATTTGGTGTCACTATTCATTTCTTAAAACCTGATAAGAGGCAATTCAATGAAATTGTGATTCAACTTGCTAAAAAATATCCACAAATTACCTTGACAGAAGATGAACTGACATTGAAGGCAAACCAATGGGAATTAAGCCATGGTGGAAGGTCAGGAAGATGTGCAGATCAGTTCATAAATTTCCTGTTGGGGCAATGTGATTAATATATGTGAGTTGTTGTAGAAAGAGAGTATTAACATGAAAACAAGTGACTTTTATTTTGATTTGCCAGAGGAACTGATTGCTCAGGATCCACTTGAAGACCGTTCCAGCTCCAGACTTTTACTACTTAATAAAGAGACAGGAGAGTATAGGCATTCAATTTTTAAAACCATAATTGATTATTTAAATCCAGGGGATTGTCTTGTGATAAATAATACGAAAGTAATTCCAGCTAGACTGATAGGGGAAAGAGAGGGTACTGGTGGCAAAGTTGAGCTTCTTTTGTTAAAACGTAGAGAAAACGATATATGGGAGACACTGGTAAAGCCTGGAAAGAAAGCTCGTGTAGGGAGTAAAATTGTATTTGGCAATGGTCTTTTAAGTGCCACCGTTATTGACGTTGTGGATGAAGGAAATCGTCTTGTACAGTTTCAATATTCGGGAATTTTCGAGGAGATTCTTGATCAACTGGGACAGATGCCTCTTCCTCCCTACATTCATCATCAGTTGGAAGATAAGAACCGTTATCAGACAGTTTATGCGAAGTATGAGGGTTCAGCAGCAGCTCCTACCGCTGGACTACATTTTACCAAGGAGTTACTGCAACAAATTAGCGATAAGGGCGTTGCAATAGCAAATGTTACCCTTCATGTTGGGTTAGGTACTTTTCGTCCGGTTAAGGTTGATGATGTAACAAAACATCATATGCATTCTGAGTATTACCACATTGAAGAGACTGAGGCACAGAAAATTAATGACTGTAAAGAAAAAGGTGGACGAGTAATCTGTGTTGGTACCACAAGCTGTCGAACTATAGAAAGCGCGTCAACAGACGATGGTGTTGTTCATGCAGGTGGTGGGGATACCAGTATCTTTATCTATCCGGGATATAAATTTAAAGTACTAGACTGCTTAATTACTAATTTCCATCTACCGGAATCTACGTTATTAATGTTAGTCTCTGCGTTGGCAGGTAAAGACCATATATTACATGCATATCAAGAAGCAGTGAGAGAAAAGTATCGTTTCTTCTCCTTTGGTGATGCTATGTATATTGGTGATAATGTATTTGTTGATTAATGGGATAAACTCCCCTTTAGCAAGTTCATATCATGGCTTCCTTTATTAAGGAGGCCCTTTTTATAAATATTGAAGAAGATTGTATTCTTTTGTTTTGACTTGCAACCCTTTTTAGGGTAATGTATAATAATGCATAATTGAACAGTGGTAATATACATAGTTTTAACTATAACTAGAAAAAGACAATGAGAATGAGGATGAGAGTAATGAGTAGAAGAAAATTACTTTTTGTATATAATCCATGTGCGGGAAAAGGAACTATACGTAATAAATTATCAAATATTATTGAGGTTTTTTGTAGAGCTGATTATGAGGTGACCATACATTCCACCAGACATCGTAATGATGCAACAGAAATTATTGAAAGATACGGAGATTCCTACGATACAATAGTTTGCTCTGGCGGAGACGGTACTTTAAATGAAACTGTTAAAGGTGTTTTAACCCTAGATAATAGACCTGCCATAGGTTATATCCCAACAGGAACAACCAACGATTGTGCAACCAGTCTTGGTCTGCCAAAGAACATGATTGAAGATGCTAAAACCATAGTAAACGGTACTTTATTCCCATATGATGTTGGCCAAATCAATGAAGATAACTTTATCTATGTCGCAGCCTTTGGTGCATTTACAGATGTATCCTATGCTACTAGTCAATCAGTAAAGAATATGCTTGGTAGACTAGCATATCTGTTAGAAGGAGCTAAAAGATTAACGTCCCTTAAATCTTATCACTATAAAGTATTTTATGATGATGTTGAGATTGATGACAAATTCCTGTATGGGATGGTCAGTAACTCCAACTCAGTTGGTGGGTTTAAAGGCCTTAATGGAAAAGATGTTTCTTTAAATGATGGGTTGTTTGAAGTGACCTTAATAACGCCACCTAAGAATGCTTTTGAATTACAATCTATTATTAATGCATTATTAAATGAAGACAAGACAAGTAAGCATGTAATTAATTTCCATACAGATAAGGTGAGGTTTGTCTCTGATGAGTTAGTTCCTTGGACCGTTGATGGTGAATTTGGTGGTAATTATAGAGAAGCCAATGTGGTGAACCTAAAGCATGCTGTGAATTTTTTGGTGAATCCTAATGAACCAAAAAAAGAATAGAATTCATGAGCAACTGTATAGTGAAGTGAATTTTCTAAGATGTGGTACGTGTGCAAGAATCTGCCCCACCTGCAACATTCAAATAGAAAATGGAAGACCGGTATTTGGAACAGATTGTCTAAGTTGCCTTTCATGCATTCATAACTGCCCATTAAACGTCATTAGAATGAGTAATGAAAAAAGTCTGATACGTTATAGAAATTAAAAAGTGTCTTTGGCTGAACTGATAGCAGCGAACAATCAGTCTCAGTTATATTGACATAATTCCTCAAAAATAATGGTAAGAGCTTCTTTTAACTGATCTATAGTACAGTTTGATATACTTAGACAAATGGAAGGTACCTTAATATTTTCAAAGAAATATCTGTCACCGGAAGAGACTAAGATTCCCTTTTTTTTAAGATTTTCAACTAGATAGTCTACTTGGTGGCTAGAACTAAAATTAGAGCAAGGAAGCGTAATCAATAAATAGTATCCTGATTCAGGTACGATTAGGGTTGCGCTTATTTTATCTTTATATTTTGTGTAATATGTTTGACAAATTTGCATTTTCTTTCGATATACATTTACTATTTTTTTACAATGCCGTTGATACATACCATTCTGAATGTAGAGATTTAAAGCTCCTTGCAAAAAGGTGGAGGTTCCTATATCCTCTATATATCGACTGTATATAAATTGATCTAGTAGCATAGGAGGAATACAAGAGGCCCCAATTCTTAACCCAGGCATAAAGCTTTTGGAAAAACCGGTAAGATAGATTACTTTGTTGTTTGTATCGTAGTAATGTAAAGGTAAACGATTATGTATTGGGTCTAATTCTGCAAGATAATCATCTTCTATAAGGTATACATCATATTTTTGTGCTAATTCTATTATTCTTTTCTTTTGCCGGTCTGATAAACTGGAACCTGTCGGATTATGAAATCTTGGCATTAGATAAAAGTATTGAACGTGTCCTGTCGCAAAATAGGTTTGAAGTGCTTTTAAATCAATTCCCTTATAATTCCGTGAAACAAACTCAATTTTCCAATTATTCTTAATAGCAAGTTCTTTGGCCAATGGGTACCCTGGTGTCTCTAATATCAGGGTATCTTTGGTTACGTCAGGCTTCAAAGAAAAAAGTAAACTGATTGCCTGCTGAACACCATTTGTAATACATATTTGGTTTTCTTCTACATACACTTGGCGGTTAAGCAACAGAGCCTTTAAAGTCTTACAAAGAGGAGGAAAGCCTTTGGCTTTTGGATATAGAAAAAGTGCCTCTTTATATGTGTCGACGGCAAGATTAATACAATGCTCAAATTCACGATAGGGAAGAACAGAGGCATCCGGATTGGATTTAACTAAATTAATCATATTGTTTTTTTCTACAAAGGAGTTAGGTTCATGCAATATATAAAAGCCGCTTTGGGGAATGGAAAAAATAATATGTTGCTGTTCTAATTCGCTATAGGCACGGATAACACTATTATGGCTACAATGTAATGTTGTTGATAATTGCCTAATAGAGGGAAGCTTTCTGGACTGATAAGCCTCATTCGTTATATATTTAGTTGAGATATAATTTAGGATTTCTTCATATTTAGTCATTTTTTCTTATCCTTATAAAAGAGTAGAACAATTGTATGGGTACAGTTTGATATTATCGTAATTGTACCCGTTTTAATATGAATATACAATAAGAAAAAACAATGAAATGGAGAAATTGTATGAGAGAATTAGGGAAAGAAGACTTAATTGGTAATAAACAATTGAGACATAAGGTTATTGCTTTATTGAAGGGGATCACTTGTGGAACCCCTTATCCTGCATCTATTATAAGTGGGATACAGGAAGGACGTATCTTTATCGATGACATTTATGAGCCACAGGCTATCATAATATGGCATTATTGTGGATTAAGTTATGTATCGGGAGAGACAAACGATCAGGAGTTTATAGAGAGTCTTAAGCAAATGGTACGTGGAGTATTTGAGAAAAACCAGAGAAACATACGTATGATTGTGTCGAATAAGGAAAGTCATTGGATTGAAAAATTAGATTTGTTATGCGTGGAATATCCCCAAATTACAAAGCAAATAAGATGTTCCTTTCGATTTAATCTGGAGCGATATAAAGAGTTTGCCCATGAACTTCCTGAAGGATTTTCGTATTTTGTAATTCAAAAAGAACATTTATCTGATATCAAAGGAAGAATAATTCCTAGTTTTTCGTGGAGAAACATGGATGATTTTCTTACATATGGAAGAGGCTATGGAATCTATGATAATAACCATCATTGCATAGTAAGTACGGCATTTTCATCAGGGATTGGTGATGGAAAGATTGATATTGGGATTGAAACACAGCCGGAATATCGTAATATGGGAATGGCGTCTCTAGTAGCCCATAAAATGGCAGAGTACGTGCTGGAACAGGGACTGCTTCCAGATTGGGGATGTGATTCAACCAATCTGGGATCTGCAGCCACTGCCAGGTGTATAGGATTTGATAGAAGCACAGATTATCCTTTCTATCAGATAAGAATAGACTAAGTCATTACATTAATACTTGCAGGTCTTTAAAGAAGCTTGGATAGGAGATATTAATACACTGGCTGTCATTAATGATCGTCTCTCCATCAGCATTCAAACCGGCAATAGCAAAGGACATAGCGATTCTATGATCCGATTTAGAATCAATCTTGGCACCGTGAAGTGGATTCCCACCGTGAATAATCATGCCGTCTTCGGTAGCTTCTATGTCAGCCCCCATATTTTTTAGATTATTTACTACAGTATCAATACGATTCGATTCTTTTACTTTTAGTTCAGCAGCATCTTTAATGATAGTGGTACCTTTGGCAAAGCATGCAAGTACAGCAACAAGAGGAATCTCGTCAATCAGAGTAGGAATCATAGCTCCCTCAACTGTAGTAGCTGTCAAATCACTGGATTCTACCAATATATCTGCAACAGGCTCTAACCCCTGCATTCTTTCATTTAGTAAGGTTAATTTACCCCCCATAGCCTGTATAACTTTAATTAATCCATCTCTAGTAGGATTAACGCCTACCTGTTTCACAAGTATCTGTGAGTTAGGAGTAATCAGTCCAGCCCCGATAAAATATGCGGCAGAGGAGATATCCCCTGGCACCTGAATCTCTCTGGCAAATAGTTGTTTGGGTGGTTTTATAGTAGCAGAAGTACCTTGTGTAGAAACTTCAGCTCCAAAATAGTGTAGCATTAGTTCACTGTGATTACGGGAGACATAAGGTTCCGTAACACAGGTTTCACCATTTGCGTATAAACCTGCTAACAAAATAGCGGATTTAACTTGGGCTGATGCAATAGGAGAATTATATTGAATACCAGATAAAGATTTCCCCACGATAGTCAATGGTGCACAGTTATTTCCTAAATCACTTGTAATGCTTGCTCCCATCAAAGAAAGCGGAGTGATAACACGTCCCATAGGACGCTTTCTAATAGAAGCATCTCCTGTAACTTTTGAAGTAAAGGAAGCGCTGGCAAGTATGCCTGACATTAAGCGAAGAGTAGTGCCACTATTGCCTACGTCTAACAAGCCCAGTGGCTCATTAAGTCCATGTAAACCCTTACCATGAACTTTTACAGCATCCTTATTGTTGTCAATCTCTATGCCCATTTGGCGGAAGCATTGCATACTAGACAGACAATCGGCACCTTGTAAAAAATTAGTCACAACAGTAGTACCTTCCGAAATGGCACCAAGCATAATTGCTCTATGACTAATGGATTTATCACCTGGGATATTTAGTTCACCATTTAATTGTTTACAGCGTTGTAATTTCATAACTTGTACCTTTCCGTCTTTATTGATAAATAGTATATTGATACTGGGTCAAGATTTCTATTGCTTTTACTCTTGCTTCCTCTGTGTATAGCTCAATTCTTAAAGCACCCTCTTGATATTCTCTGTTATGAAGAATGCCAATATTCTTAATGCTTATGTCGTGTTTGGCTAATAGAGTAGCGACAGAGGCAATGGCACCGGCTTCATCAGTAATATCCAAGTATATTTCATACACACGATTAATTAAGCCAATGACTTTGTTGGGAATGCTGTCTCTATACTCTTTAGCATCAGAAAAGAACTGAAGAAGCTTTTCTTCCTCTTTGCCTGCAATAGATACAGCTACACGATTTAACTGGTTAATAAAAGTACGCAAAAAATGAAGAATGCTGTCTGTATTGGTTAAACAGATGTTCTGCCACATTATAGAAGAAGAGGAGGCGATTCTTGTAATATCTTTGAAACCTCCAGCCGCCACTTGTCGCATCATTTCCTGGTCATCGTCAGATTCCTTAACCATATGTACAAGACTAGCTGCTATAATATGCGGAACATGACTGATGGCCGCTACCACATCATCGTGATATTCGGCATCCACTGGAATTGGGATAGCTCCAAGAGAGGTGACCAATTCTTCCATGATCTGATAACTTTTTAAAGGAGTATCCTTTGTTTTTGTCAACATATAAAAGGCATTTTCCAATAACTTGGCATTGGAATAAGAATATCCTGTTTTTTCAGAACCCGTCATAGGATGTCCCCCTACGAAATGAGAGGATAACCCTAATTCATTAATGGCTTTATGAATGTTTCCTTTCACACTTCCTACATCAGTAAGGATGCAGGAAGGTTTTATAATGCTCTTAAGTATTTTTAAGTAGTTAATATTATCTAGGACAGGAGCACAGAGAAAAATAATGTCACAAGCAGAATAATCCTTTTCTAGATCAGTGCTGATTACATCGATTATTTCATCCTGTTTGGCTTTTTCTAATCCTTCATGAGGGGTTGTAATATAGTGATTATAGGCCATAAGAGTTATCATAGGTCTACTTTTTTTAAGTGCTTGTGCGATGGAGCCTCCTATTAATCCAAAGCCTATAAAACCAACAAGTGTATCATTCATAGTAGCCTCCTAAAATTTACGATTAAATAGAGGGACAAGTGGTCTTAATTCTTGGCATAACTGATCAAACTGTTCAAAAGTTAAAGATTGTGGCCCATCAGAGAGAGCTGTCTTTGGATTCGGATGTGTCTCTATCATTAAGCCATCAGCTCCAGCAGCCAATGCCGCCTTTGCCAGTGGGTTGACATATTGTCTTACACCGGTAGCATGACTAGGATCCACAATAATTGGTAAATGGCTCTTTTGCTTTATGACTGGAACAGCACTGATA
>JAEYPA010000087.1 GCA_023411225.1 Bacillota bacterium | reverse complement strand
TTCTTTATGAGAGAAGCAGAGCATTTTAAGTATTTTAGCGATGTTGTTCTTCCGTATTTAAAAAAGACTATCCCTGATCATGACCTTAGAGTCTGGAGCGCAGGCTGTTCTTACGGGCAGGAGCCTTACACCTTGTCTATGATAATACAGGACTATTTTGAAAATAATATGCATCTCTGGGACACTCAGCTTCTAGCAACCGATATTTCTCAAAAGGTATTGAGTAAGGCCATTGGTGGTGTCTATAGTGCATCAGAGATAGCCCAATTACCACTTCAATGGAAAATAAATAATTTTCATCAGGTGGGGTATGATGAGTATGAAGTAAATGAGGATATTAAAAGAAATATTGTATTTAAGAAGTTCAATTTAATGGATACCACTTTTCCATTTAAAAGACGTTTTCATGTAATATTCTGCAGAAATGTGATGATTTATTTTGATAACAAAACAAAAGAGGAGCTGATAAATAGGTTTTATCAGATGACAGAGCCAGGAGGATACTTATTCATTGGGCATTCGGAGTCATTAAACCGTGAAACAACAGATTATAAATATGTAATGCCTGCTGTTTACAGGAAGGAATAGAGTATGAAGAAAATCAGAGTGTTAGTGATTGATGACAGTACACTGTTTCAGCAACTCATTGCAAAAGGGCTTGCTTCAGACCCTTCCATTGAGGTGGTTGGCATGGCATCAGATCCTTATGAAGCACGAGATAAAATACTTGAATTAAAACCCGATGTGCTAACCTGTGATATAGAAATGCCGAAAATGAGTGGACTTGAATTTGTAAGTAAGCTAATGCCCCAATTTCCGATTCCTGTGATTATTGTAAGTTCTATGAGTAAGGATGGAGTAGACGTTATGAATTCAGGAGCTATAGATTATATACAAAAACCACAGATTAAAGCAGTACAATCAGTGGAGACCTTCCTTACAGAACTTTCATTAAAAGTAAGAATTGCTTCCACGGTCAATGTATCACAATGGAAGAAAAAAAATCATTCCTATCAAATAATTGCCATTGGTTCCTCGACTGGTGGAACCCAGGCGGTTACCCATATGTTACAGATGATGTCCGCCAGTATCCCCGGAATTGTTGTTGTACAACACATACCGCCTGTTTTCTCTGCTATGTTTGCAGAAAGTTTGAATCAAAGTACTTCCTTTTACGTGAAGGAAGCTGTGACAGGGGACCTTGTTGAACCTGGGAAAGTATTGATTGCCCCTGGTAATCACCATATGAGAATAAAAAAAGTGGGAGAACACTATCAGGTGGAATGTTTTCAGAGCGAACGAGTAAATGGGCATTGCCCAAGTGTAGATGTCTTGTTTGATTCTGTTGCGAAAGAAGCGAAGCACTCAGCCATTGGGATTATATTAACCGGTATGGGGGCTGATGGTGCAAAAGGATTATTATCAATGAGACAACAGGGAGCAAGAACGATTGGACAGGATGAAGATTCTGCTGTTGTTTATGGAATGCCAAAAGTGGCCTATGAAATAGGAGCCGTTGAGAAGCAAACGTCACTAGATGGGATTCCTCCATTACTGAATGAAATGTTAAGAGGGTGAAGTATGGAACATATTGTTGGAATAGGGGATATAGCCATAGCAAATCGTCCCCATGATGTGATTAAGACTTATGCATTGGCATCATGTGTAGCAGTTACAGCCTATTGTCCTATCACAAGGACAGCAGGCATGGTACACATAGCGTTACCTGATTCTACGAAATATTCTCTATACAATCCAGATCATCCGTGCTATTATGCTAATATCGCAGTTCCAATGTTAATTCAAAAAATGTGCGTGGAGTATGGCTGTCGAAAAGAAAATCTTCAAATCGAATTATTTGGAGGTGCTGGCTCTGCAAGAAAAAATGATTATTTTCAAATTGGAGCTAGAAATGTGCAAATGGTAATAATGATACTGAATAGTAATGGAATAAGGTTTCAGGCTGTAGAAATTGGAGGCGAGAACAGTCGAACGTTAGAATTTGCTGTGGCAACCGGACAAAAAAAAGTGTATATGCAGCCTTTGATTATTTGATATCTGAGAGAAGTATTGCTAAGGGGGAGGAAAAGCTATGTTTCATATTCGTAAAGCGGTTGCAGAGGATGCTCTTAGTACTGCTATTGTCAATGTATATACGTGGAAAACAGCCTATACAGGCTTAATACCTGAGACTATCATTGATACCAGAATTCTAGAATTGGAGCAAATAGCAAAACAAATCAGGACCTACATAGAAAAGGATGATAATGTATTGATTGCTGTTATGGATGGAACAGTAGTAGGTTTTTGCTCCTATGTCAAATCAAGAAATGACCGTTACCCGTCTGCGGGAGAAATTCAGGCATTTTATATATTACAGGGATTACAGGGCCAGGGGATAGGAAAAGCTCTATTTCTGGCTACAGCACAAGAAATATGCGACAAGAATTATACTTCTATGATTGTTAATTGTTTGCATAAGAATAAATCACTGGATTTTTATCTTTATATGGGTGGTGAAGTGGTAGGACAACGTGAGGATGAACTATACGGAGAGACAATTATCGAAGATATTATATATTTCAAGGACTTAAGGGTTTTCAATAATAAATACTAGGAACCTTTCTTGACATTCCCAGAAGCGGTCACTGGTTAATACCAGGGCCGCTTTATTATTGTACAAAGGTTGCAAAACATTTCTAATTCATTTAGACTTAAATTACTGTATGAATAGTAAGGGGAAGGGACAAAAATAGAGCAGAAAAAGTCGAGAAAATAACTCTTTACTGTATTAGAATAGTAATATTGTATAGAGAAGGAGAGAATTATTATGCCACATCAAGAATATATCAATATTCACGGGTTGACACAAAATAATTTGAAAAATGTGTCGATTCGTATACCAAAAGAAAAAATTGTAGTATTTACCGGGGTATCTGGGTCTGGAAAGTCCAGTATCGTATTCGACACCATAGCAGCGGAGAGTCAGCGTCAGATGAATGAGACCTATTCAGCATTTATCAGGGGTCGTCTCCCTAAATACGTAAAACCTAAAGTGGACCTGATTGAGAACCTGTCAGCTTCTGTTATTATTGATCAAAGTTCCTTAGGGGGCAATGCCAGATCCACCGTTGGAACGATTAGCGAGATGTATTCTGCACTTCGTGTCCTATTTTCCCGTATCGGAACACCTTATGTGGGAACCGCCTCTTATTTTTCTTTTAATGATCCCAATGGTATGTGCCCAGAATGTTCTGGTCTTGGCAATGTAGCGGAGCTTAACGTGGAAGCATTTCTTAAACCAGAGGAATCCTTACATACCGGAATGATTGACGCTACTCTTTTTCGTCCAGGAAGCTGGTATTTGCAGCAGTACCTGGAATCAGGCCTATTTGATCCAGAGAAAAAGTTAAAGGATTATTCCAAAAGAGAACGCAATATCCTTTTATATGGGGCAGAAGAAAAAGGTGGAGAACGGATTAGTAAGAAGGTAGAAGGAATCTATAACCAATATAGCCGTCTGCTGTTAAAGAGAGATTTATCAGATAAAAGTGATGCTCTACAGAATAGGGCCAGTGAGTTAATTGCTCAAAAGAAGTGTCCTCTTTGTCATGGGAAGAGGCTCAATGCGGCAGCTCTTTCCTGTAAGGTGGCAGGGTATGGCATCGACCAGATGTGCGAAATGGAATTTTCAGAATTAGTAACAGTGCTAAAAACGATCGAGGACCCAAGGGCTCAGACCATTGTTGACAGCCTAGTAGCATCTCTTACAAGAATGATTGACATAGGGTTACCTTACCTTAGTATGAATAGAGAGTCTGCTTCCTTGTCCGGAGGAGAAGCTCAGAGATTGAAGTTAGTCCGCTACATGGGCAGTTCCCTAACAGGCATGATTTATATCTTTGATGAGCCCAGCACAGGTATGCATCCGAGAGATGTTCACCGCATGACAAAGCTACTAAAAAGTCTTCGTGATAAGGGAAATTCTGTGCTAGTAGTAGAGCACGACAAGGATGTCATCAGCATTGCGGATGAAGTTATAGATGTTGGTCCTCTGGCAGGTAAAAATGGTGGTCAGATTCTATTCCAAGGTAGTTATGAGAGCCTGCTTCTTTCTGGTACTCTGACTGGAGATGCTATGAAGACACAGACTCCTATAAAGAAGAATCCTAGAGTTCCAAAGGAATACTTACCAGTGCGGGGTGCCAGTCTACATAACTTAAAAGAGGTGTCTGTGGACATTCCACTGGGGGTGTTGACAGTAGTCACCGGTGTAGCCGGGTCTGGTAAAAGTACTTTGATTCGAGATATATTTGCTAAAGAATATGAGGAGCAGGTGGTTTTAGTAGACCAGTCCCCGGTTACTGCCACAGGTCGTTCCACCCCAGCTACGTTCTTAGGCTTCTTTGACGAAATT
Source organism: Bacillota bacterium (assembly GCA_023411225.1). GTDB lineage: Bacteria > Bacillota > Clostridia > Lachnospirales > Lachnospiraceae > KM106-2. The sequence goes on along the minus strand of JAEYPA010000087.1, from coordinate 13,537 downwards.
CGTAAACTGATGGCACAGGAAAATCATGTGGATGCTTCTCTATTTTCCTTCAACAGCAAAGGAGCTTGTCCGATATGTAAAGGAAAAGGTTTTATTGTGACAGAACTAGTGTTTATGGACCCTGTTACCACTGTATGTGAGTCTTGTGAAGGAATGAGATTCAGTAAAGAAGCATTGTCTTATTGCTATCAAGGCAAGAATATAGTAGATATTCTCAATATGTCAGCGGAGGAAGCTGCTGGTTTCTTTAAAGATAATCGAAAGATAGCTAAGCAGACCAAGGCAATGATAGAGGTAGGTCTTTCTTATTTATCCCTAGGACAGCCCCTCTCCACTCTATCCGGCGGGGAGAGACAACGAGTGAAGCTAGCCAAATATCTGGACAAGAAGGGCAACATCTATGTCCTAGATGAACCTACAACTGGCCTTCATGCCTCAGATATTAAGAATATCATGACACTTTTGGATAGCTTTGTATTGCATGGTAATACTGTAATTATCATAGAACACAACTTGGATGTAATCAAACAGGCAGATTACCTCATCGATGTTGGACCAGATGGAGGAACTGCCGGTGGAAAGGTTGTATTTGTCGGAACTCCTAGAGAAATGGTAGATTATAGTGAGACTATTACAGCCCGCTATCTACGTAAGTCTCTGTCAGATGAAGATAAGTCAATGTAGATTGAAAAGTCACAAAAGGAAGCAAGAGAAACAATGGAAAGAAAGCGCAATCATGGACAGAATAAACCACGAAATCAGTCCTGTCTATAATCAGGATTCCAGCATATTAATACTCGGTTCCTTTCCTTCTGTAAAGTCAAGGGAGAGTCAGTTCTTTTACGGACATCCGCAGAACCGTTTCTGGAAGGTGTTGGCCATTCTTCTTAAAAGAGAGCTGCCCACTACGGTAGAAGAAAAGCGTAATCTCCTTCTCACCTCTCGCATAGCGGTCTGGGATGTGATTGCTAGCTGTGAGATTGAAGGCTCTGCTGATAGCAGTATCAAAGCTGTAGTTCCCAATGATATTAGCAGGATTCTTAAAGTAACAGACATAAAACAGATATATTGCAATGGAGGAAAGGCCTATAGCTTATATGAAAAATACTGCAAAAAGGTCACTGGCAGGGAGGCTATTAAGCTTCCTAGCACCAGCCCGGCCAATGCTACTTATAGTCTGGAGAAATTAGTGAAGGAATGGAAGAGGATTGTAAAATGGGTGTAAGAGGGGAGGTTTCCATGCAAACTTACACAACCAGTCAAGTAGCCCGCTGTATTGGTATTCATCCCAATACAGTTCGGCTTTATGAAGAATTACAACTTATCACCAAGCCCGTGCGAAAGCAAAATGGCTACCGTGTTTATACAGATTTACATTTGGATCAGTTTAGATTGGCACGGTATGCACTGCAGATTGAAGTTCTACAGAACGGTTTAAGAAAGAAAGCAATCTCTATCATAAAGTTATCTGCCCAGTGTAGATTCGAGGAAGCAATCGAGGGAACCAAGGACTATATATCCTCCGTTAATCAGGAAATATATAATGCCAGTGAAGCCATTGAGATAGCAACAAGGTTACTTAATGGAGAGACCTCTTTGAACCCTATTAATCTGAAACGAAAAGAGGTATCCAATATGCTTGGAATTACCATGGATACTCTTAGAAATTGGGAGATGAACGGACTTCTTAAGGTTAAGCGGAAGGAAAATGGTTACCGGGTTTATACTGATGTTGAGGTTACAAGGCTGAAAATCATACGGGCCCTCAAATGTGCGAACTATTCCCTTTCGGCCATTCTTCGTGCTATGAATGAACTAGATAAAGATTCTGTAGGTAATATAGCGGAACTCTTAAATACACCAAGGAAAGATGAAGAGATCATATCTGCCTGCGATAAGCTTCTTATTTCTCTTAGTAAGGCTAAGAATAATGCAGAAACTATGTTACAAATGCTTCTTATCATGAAAAATAAATTTTCTAACCCTCCACTATAACACCAGACTTTTGTTTGGTGTTATTCTTTTTGTACAGCAAGAAATTAGGAAAATTCACTTCATTAAAAAGGAGGAAAAAATGAGAGAACTGATTGTAGTAAACAACCTATCTAAATTCTACGGACAGAAAAAAGCAGTGGATAATTTGAGCTTTACTGTTGAGAAAGGCAAGATATTTGGACTGTTAGGCGCCAATGGAGCCGGCAAAAGCACCACTATTGAGTGTATGTTAGGTACAAAATCTATGGACAATGGGACGGTATCCATTCTGGACATGGATCCCAAGGTGAATCGGAAAGAATTATTTGAAAAAGTCGGCGTACAGTTTCAGGAAGCTAATTATCAAGACAACATCCGGGTGGAAGAACTTTGCAAGGTTACAGCATCTCTGTACCGACAACCTCTAGATTACAAAACTTTGCTCATCAAGTTTGGGATTGCAGACAAGCAAAAGACTATGGTAAAAGATCTTTCTGGTGGACAGAGGCAAAGGTTGTTTATTATCCTGGCGCTACTTCCAAACCCTGAGGTAGTGTTTCTAGACGAGCTGACTACAGGTCTTGATGCTCGGGCCAGGCGCAGTGTTTGGCAGATTATCGGTGAGCTAAAGAAGCAGGGAATTACCATCATGTTAACATCGCATTTTATGGATGAGGTAGAGTTATTATGTGACACTATCTGCATTCTGAAAAAGGGAGTAGTTGTATTTATGGGAACTATAAAGGAAGCCATAGAAAAAAGCCCTTACAACAAATTAGAGGATGCCTATCTATGGTATAGTGATGAGGAGGTATTTGAATATGAAGGCGTATAAGGAAATGTTAAAAACCGAATTTAGACTTTCTATTCGTAGTATGGATATGATCATTTTTGCAGTAATCATGCCAGTAGTAGTATTGGTTGTATTAGGTATCATTTATGGTAATAAACCAGCCTTTGAAGGAGCAGAGTACACCTTTATTGAACAGTCCTTCGGGGCACTTGTATCCATTGCCATCTGTGCTGGTGGGGTTATGGGGTTACCATTAGTGATTTCCGATTATCGAGGAAAGCATATTTTAAAACGGTTTAAAGTGACACCTGTGAAGCCAAGCTTACTCCTATTTGTACAGATTACGATTTACACAATCTATTCCTTGATATCCATGATCACATTATTTGCGATAGCAACACTTGCGTTTAATCTGCGAATTCAGGGCAACCTCCTTCTGTTCCTATTGGGGTGGCTTCTAGTTCTTTGTTCCATTTTCTCGGTTGGACTATTGGTTGGCGGACTTGCTAAGGATTCCAAGATGGCTGGAATTCTTGCAAGTATCTTGTATTTCCCAATGCTTATATTTTCTGGTGCGACGTTACCTTATGAGATTATGCCTGAATCCATGCAGAGGGTGGTAGATGTCATGCCACTTACTCAGGGTATTAAGGTTCTAAAAGTAGCCACCTTAGGGCTACCGTCAGAGAATAGCCTGCTTCCTATGGGAGTTTTGGTAGTTCTGGCAGCGGCTTGCCTAACCATAGCCATCCGATTTTTTAAGTGGGAATAAGGAAAGTGATGGCGCCTACTACTCTTGCTTATATATGGAAAGTAAAGTAGAATGTAGACATATTGAAAAGATCGAATTTATTCAAATTAGAGGAGATATGAGATGATAAGAGTATATTTTGTACGCCATGCTCAGCCAGAGCACGGGTGGGAGGATGATCGAACCCGTCCACTGACATTGCAAGGAATGGAAGATAGCAAACAGGTAATCGAATTTTTCCAGAGTATGGATATTGACCGGTTTTACTGTAGCCCTTATAAGAGAAGTATCGATACCATTGCAGCTACTGCTAAGAGTCATAAGAAAGAAATCATTACCAAGGAAGGACTTCGGGAAAGAGAAGGCGGTGTAGGTGGCTATTTACCAGGAATGATTGAAAAACGCTGGGCGGATTTTTCCTATCATGAAGAAGGAGGAGAATCCATTGGGATGGTGCAGAACCGGAATATGGAGGCTTTTAGAGCTATTCTTAAGGAATGTGAAGAAGCTGAAACTGGCAAGGATATGAGTATTGTTATTGGAACCCATGGAACTGCACTTAGTAGTATTTTGCAATATTATGACGATACCTACAACTGTGACTCGTTCTTTCGGATTAAGAACTGGATGCCATTTATCATGGAACTGGATATTCAAGATGGGGAATGTGTTGGAAGAAAGGAACATCTATATCTGGAGAGGGTCTAGATGAACTTCTCTCAGATAGCAGGAGAATACTATGAAAACACTTTATGTGACTGATCTAGACGGTACTTTACTTAATTCCAATAGTAGCATAAGTCCCTACACTCTGGAGGTTATCAATCGGTTGGTGGAGGAAGGGATGCATTTTACCTATGCAACAGCAAGATCCCTTATCTCTGCCTCCATAGTGACAAAGGGCCTATCAACCAGGATTCCTGTTATTGTATATAATGGCACAATTATTTTTGATGTCTCTAATGGGGAGATTTTGAATTTTAGTAGCTTCACTACGGAGGAAATAGAGTATGTCAAGATGCTGTTAACAGAACATGATATTTATCCACTGGTATACAGCTTTCTGGATAAAGAGGAGAAGGTGTCCTGGGTGACAACCAAGGAAAATGAGGGAATTAAACATTATCTTAGTCTTAGACAGGGGGACAGAAGACTAAGACCTCTCCCACAAGAGCAAGGTCTTTATGACGGGAATGTATTTTATTTTACCTGTATTGGAGAACCAGATGCGTTAGGTCCTATTTATGACATAATGTCTAAGGATAACCGTTTTACTTGTACTTTTCAGCAGGAGCTGAGCCGGACGGAATACTGGTTTGAGATTATGCCAAGGAAGGCAACCAAAGCAGAAGGAGTGAAAACTCTTAAAGAATTATGGAATTGTGATTATGTAATTTCCTTCGGAGATGCCATTAATGATATTCCAATGTTTGAAATCTCAGATGAAGCCTATGCGGTAGCCAATGCTGTAGATTCATTAAAAGCAGTGGCTACCGGTGTGATTGAGAGTAATGACCAGGATGGAGTCGCAAAGTGTATACAGGATTTTATTAAGAAGCGGGAATAGATAAGTGTCAAATTGAGTTTTCAGAATCAAAAAAGGCGGTTATGTAAATCGGATTTAGTTGCATAACAAAAGCCCTTGAAGTGCAAAAAACCGATTATCTTTGAAATACTCAAAAATAATCGGTTCTCTGGAAATATGTTTTATCCTATATCTGTGTGGAAATCCTCCCATGCTGTGGATATATCCTCGTCTTTGGCATTGACTACGAGCGTGATAAGCGTTTCTATTTCATCGTGAAACGCACCTGCTTTCGCGCTTTGCGACTTCGGGTCAATGTAGCCCGAAGTTGGTTTATCATATTTTTACTGCCCTGTATCTTCTTTTTCGTACGATTAAAACAGCACCACCGAGAAGTACAAGAGCCGTACCACCGAGCAGAATCCATATCCAGAGCCTCGGAAAAGAACTGTTCTGCTTTGTCCAAACGACATTGACTTCATCTGTAAAAGTGTAATATCCCGGCATAGTGGACTGTTCCACATACCCGTTTTCTTTAATCGGAGCGTTTTCTATACTCAAATGAGTGGAGGCGTTGATTTTCCCATCTACAATAATTTGCGCGCCCTGCGTTGGGTCGATAAGCGACCGTGCTGCTGCAATTCCCGTTCCCCCACTACCTGATGAAATTATATTTCCACCTATCCGCAGGTTTGCTCCGAAAGCGGATACTGCTGTAATTTCATCGCCAGTTGAAATTACATTTCCTTGTATTTGGATAGTTGCGTCGTTCCGGGCGTTTATCGCGGAGTTTTGCGCGGTGACGTTTCCATTAACAACAATCTTGCCCTGCTCTGCGGAAATTCCGACAATGCCATTGATAACCGTGACATCTCCTTTTATAACAAGCTCACCGGCAGTATCCAGATAAACGCCTCGGCTGTTTGAGCCGTTTACAGAGATGCTTCCGTTAATTGTAACGCCGAAATTCGTACCATTTGAAGAGGATAGAAGCACACCGTAAGATGCCGCGCCGGACACAGTTACATTGCCGTCAATGTCGATGCTTCCGCCATCTACGCATCTTATTCCAACAGACTTTTCCCCCTCTGCCGTCAGATTTCCTTTCACAGCCACACGTCCGCTTGAAGAATGAACAGCTGTTCCGCCATTCCGGGATATAATATTGTCTGCCTGCACCCCGCTTTCTCCTTCGGCGTAAACGCCGTATGCAATGCCGTCGCCTGCCACGATATTGAGTGAACCGCTGTTAATAGTCCCCAAAGAACCATTGTTTCCCACATATACGGCGGCTATTTTGGGTGAGCTGCTCATTGGATTAATATTTGGTTCAACGGTTGCCGCGGGTTCAACATGCAGCTCGTGTCCGTTTAGGTCAAGAGTGAGGTATCTGCCGATAAGCGTAATAGGCTTATGATATTGAATTGATGCCGTCAGTTTTAGGGTGTGACCATCCCAATCGCCGTTGCTTACTTTTTCCAGTGCTTCTTCCAATTCCTCCGCACTGTTCACAGCATGCACGGTTTCTGAAACCGCTACGCCTTCGCCGTCCAAGTTAAGGGTTACAGGTGCGGTGGATAAATAATTTTCCTCTGTCCCGTCATTGGGAATAAAATCACAGATATATTTATAGCCGTTCATCTCCGGGGAAAGGGGTGGAAGATTATAAGTCAAACCGGTCGCGCCGTCAATTTCCCGATATCCATTGCCATCGCCGGGGTTCATGTACCATTGATAAGTATAACCCAATTTTTCCTCTACCGAAAGAGTGACAGTATCTTCGTATGGTAGCACATAATAATTGTTCATACCGCTTATTCCATCCTCGGGTTCGGGGGTAAGCTCCTCCCCCGGAAGCATCAGTTCTCCCTGTTGAACTGTGCCGTAATAGTAAAGAGGACTTAAATATTGTACACTTCCGGCAAGTCTTTCTTTCACTTTAATAGGAGAACCGTATGTCGCGTCTATCAAAGTTTTTTTATCAGGGTTAGCCGCACCATCCATAAGATATGTTGTCCATTTGCCTGCAACTGTTGTCCATTTTTCATAAGATTTTCCCCCTATGATTTCAACTGTTTTTCCCGTTTCTTGTTTCCATTCATAGGCGTGGGTGGCAAAGTATCTGGATGTTGTCCCGGAGGGTTTAGTAAAATTTCCTTTGTTACTATCGAAGAAAATATCATGCAGACTTATATGCTTACCTCCGTTATCCGCTTTGTAGTCCTCATAGATTCTCTTATACATTGCGATGGAAGGCTGATTAGAATAAAGCGCAAATCCATTCGACCAGTCCTCGCTGCGACAGGAATCAGTTTTAGTTACCGGGAACAGAAATTTCGGATCAGAAAGCATTTTCAAACTTGATGCATATTTATTCCACTCAGAAAGACCCGGACTATACATATAGCTTCTCTGCACTGACTTGTAAAATTTATATAAATCCACACCCATTTTAGTATCCCTGTAAATTCGCAGGTCGGGGTGTTCTATAACCGCACAGCGTTTGTTCATTTCATTAACCGTCGCAGCGTTTTCTTCAAGCTGTGTCAGCCATTGTTTCGCCTTAATTCGTTCGAGCTTAGCCGCCGCAGTATCACCTTGATTGTTTTCAATCGTTAATTTGCAAGCCATTTGGCTCATGGTAGAAAACATGGCGTATGTATAGAGAGCCTTTTCCCTAAATGCCTTTCTCTGAGCATAACCTTGATGCTCCCATCTGTTAATAAACCTATCCAGTTTGTCAAAAGCGCCGAATGTATTATAGTTATTACCCGGATAAGGCTTGGTCAGGTAATTTCCCAGAGTTAAGGTGGACTCAATGATACTTTTTCCATCTACCTTAAAGTTTGCGTCAGCAGCTTTATAGAGTTCGGTTAAGAAAAGCCCGGTTAGTTCGTCGTCGCTGTAAGCGTCCAGACTTCCGCAGAGGTGTTCGTACACACCGGCATAGCCGTTAATTAAAGTGGCGTAAGCTCTGAGGTCATTTTTTAAATTAGCTTGGTCTATCTTCGCGCTAAGGTTATCTATTTGGGCTTTGATGTCCTTTATATCCTTCTTCAACTCTTGAAACTCACTGACGAGATTGCTAATCTGATCGGGTGGTTTACCGAACATTTGCCCCATAGCTTCTTCCATAGCCATACCGCCGACGTAACTGACGGCGCCTGCCGCCAATTGTTCAAGCACCCACATACCGGCGCTGGACGTAAGCAAGTCATCCCCATATTCCGAAAACTCCTGCCTCGCGTCCTGCGTGCCGGGGGCCGGAACCTCGTCCAGTGCAAACGCCGTCATGCCCGACGAGAACATCGATATTGCAAGCGTCAGCGTCAACATCACCGCCATCATGCGGTTACACGCCCCTGCGGATTTGCGGCATTTGTTCATTCGGAGCCGCCGACCATTCGTTAATATAATTTTCATTTTTATTCCTCCCTAAAATTTTGCGGCTTTTTGCTGTCGCCGTTTGACTTTGAGAATAATAAATGCTATATTAATGTGGTAACTCAATTTAATAACCTAATTCACTAACTAAGTTCATTATGTTATATTCTTTTTAAAAAGTCAATAGGGAGAGGAAAAATATGAGAGAGAGAAAACCCGACAAGCGAAAGGTGCAAGGGGCTGAAACAAAGAAAAGGCTGTATGAGATAGCGGAAAGGTTATTTGCAGAGCGCAACCTCTCCGAAATTAACGTAGAGGACATCACCGACGAAGCTGGTATTACCAAGGGTGCCTTTTACGTACACTTCGAGTCTAAGGACGCGCTGATTGCTATGCTGATTGCCGACCACGCGATTCGAGCCGATACGGAATACAAAAAATTTCTGACAACGCTACCGGATAATATGCCCGCTCAAGAGGTGCTCCTCGCGCTGTCAAAAAAAATAGCCGATGAGCTTATGGACACCTTTGGCTGCGCGAACATGATAAAAGTCTATCAAATATTGTTAGAGAAAAAAGTGGGCACAGAAGCCGTCATGGGCCACGCCAGGGAGCTTTATACGCTGTTTCATAGTGTATTGGAAAAAGGCATCCGGCGGGGCGAATTTACATCTTCATTGTCGTTAGATGACCTTTCACGGCATTTTGTGATGGCGATACGGGGCGTCAGCTATGAATGGTGTGTCCGCTATCCTGCCTTTGATTTGAGAGGACAGTTGGTTGACCATATCCGATTGTTGACAGAGGGATTACAAACCCATTAGCTATTCAATATCCATCGGCGTCAACGAGTTTAAACTGTTCAAAACCCCGCCGATTAGTTTTGGCAAGTAGGGCAAGTGTGTATACATTCGTTAATCGACAATCGTCTAGGAGGTAGATAACTATTTTATTTACCGTCCTCCCACACCACCGTACGTATTATAAAACTTATTTTTCTTAATAACATAGCTTATTGGTTGCAAACCTGCACAAATACAGGTTTGCAGCCATGCCCCCTTATGGGTACTCAGATCATCAGCTTAAAGCAGTATAAAGAGAAAGTGGAAGACTATTAAGCTTGAATCAATAGAACTGAAGAATATTCCCGATGGAAGCTATGAGGGTGAGTATGATGTTGGATATATATATGCTAGGGTGAAGGTGATGGTAAAGGAAGGAAGAATTATTGACATTACTCTCCTTGAACATAGAAATGAAAAGGGCAAGCCTGCAGAAAAGATTCTGAATCAAATAGTAAAACAACAGAAGGTACCGGTAGATGTGGTGTCTGGGTGCACCTGCTCCAGTAAGGTGATTATGAAAGCCCTTGAACAAGCATTAAAAAATAAATCTTAATGGAGGTACATATGGACAAAACTGTTATTATCTATTATTCTCATCACCACAACAACACGAAAAAGCTGCTTGATGCTATAAAGGCTCAATGTCAGGTAGACTTGGTACCAGTAGAGCAAGCAGGCAATATCAAACTGGAGAATTACTCCAAGGTTGGGTTTGCTTCCGGTATCTATTATGCAAAGTTTGCCGATGCTCTATATTCCTATGTAGTAAACCACAAGAACGACTTAAAAGGGAAAAAGACTTTTCTTCTGGCAACTGGGGGGGGTAGCAATAATAATAAGGCATTAGACGCCTTTGGGTCTTTACTAAACGAAGCACAGGGCGAGAGGCTAGGCAATTACTACTGCAACGGTTGGGACACTTTTGGGCCATTTAAAATAGTGGGAGGAATCCGTAAGAAACATCCCAATGAGAAGGATTGTAATGGAGCAGTTAAGTTCTATCAATCATTGGCCTGATTGACTTGTCTGTATTCTCTTGGACTGCAGCCTCGGTATTGTTTGAACACTCGGTTGAAGCTGGAGATACTTTTAAAGCCGGATGCAAAAGCGATTTCCGTAATTGACTTATCTGAGTTGGTCAGAAGGAGTTGGGCAGCATTTACACGCTGTAGCATTAGATATTCTACAAAACGAAATCGGGTGGCCTCTTTAAATACACGAGAAAAATAACACGGATTAAATCCTACATATTTAGCGACTGTCTCTAATGTCAGCTCCTGTTGACAATGGGCAATCATATAGCTACAGGCGTCATTAATCTTATCCATGGTTTTCAATGTACGTGAATGTTTAATGATGCTATTATTGTCTTTATTCAGATAAATAGCAAAGGCGACAAACATCTCCATTAAATATATAACACACTTAGTCTTGTAAAAGTTTTCATAGTCTTGTTTAGTAGAGGCCATTTTATGTAAATGAATCATTAAAGAATTTGAAAGCTCAGGCATTTCCTTTTTACTGATGTGCTGAAAAGATCGAAATAAATTCATATAAGGGGAAAATTCTGTTAAATCCTGAATTAAGTAGGCATCGTACTGAACTGCCATTGGTGTATGAGCATCCGCTTCAATGACTTCATGAAGTTCTCCGGGCCAGATAAATAGAATATCCCCAGATCCTAATTCATAGAGAGTTTGATTGACACGAATGAGTACATTTTTTTGAGCTTCTGTAGTTTCTAACAAAGCAATAATCTCTATACATTGGTGACAGTGTAAAGGAAAGCTTCGAGGGTAGAATTTAGGAGTAATAACCCGGACACCATTTTCCAAACTAAGATATTCAATACTATTTTTGAATTCCATCCTATCACCTCATTATTTCTATGAATAATTGATTATATATAAACAGATATAGATAAAAATTGTATGTATTTAGTGTACTCAACCAGTTCTTCTTGGTCAAGAGAAAAGTAAAAAAATGAGCAGTTTCTCGCAAGCTTTAATTAGTTAATGGAGAGTAAAGTGTTTATAATGCAAAGAATACATGAAACGGTATTTCATATACACAGATTGGAGAAAACTTAATGAATAGAAGTAATATTACAGATATGACCAGTGGAAGCCCAATTAGGCACATTATAAAGTTTGCTATGCCCCTGCTGGTGGGCAATCTCTTCCAACAATTTTATAACATGGTGGATTCCATAGTTGTAGGAAACTATGTGGGAGCTGATGAACTTGCAGCAGTTGGTAACTGTAGCTCCATGAGTTTCTTGAGTTTTTCTTTAAGCTCTGGACTTGCTATTGGTATTGGCGTCATTGTAGCCCAGTATTTTGGAGCAAAAGATTATGAAAATGTGCGAGTCACCATAGCCAACTCTCTCTACGTATTGCTTACTGCAGCTTTAGTGGTTACACTGTTGGGCTATTTCCTCTGTCCAATTGTATTCCGCATACTAAAAACTCCAGATAAAATTATTGACAATTCTATACTATACATGCGGACAACTTGTTTTGGAATCATAGGTATCACCATTTACAATGGAGTAGCTGCTATTCTCCGTGCACTTGGAGATTCTAAGACACCTTTATATTTTCTCATCATTTCATGTATTCTGAATGTTGTGTTAGACTTAGTCTTTGTTTTATGTTTTAACATGGCAGTTTTTGGTGTAGCCTTAGCAACAGTCATTGCACAGGTAATTTCGGCTATTTTATGTCTAGGTTATGCCTATAAAAAGGTTCCTTATTTTCATTTGAACAAGAAAGAACTTAAACCTAATAAAAGCATTATCATTAGATGTTTCAAAATAGGAGTTCCAGTGTCTTTACAGAATTCTATGATTGCCATTTCCTGTATGGTGTTACAAACCTATGTCAATTCCTTTGGAGAGAAGGTTATGGCAGCTTTTACTGTAATCAATAGAATTGAAATGATCGTGCAGCAACCATATGGTTCTCTTGGAGCAGCTCTGACTACCTTTTCGGGGCAGAATATGGGGGCAGGTAAGATTGACCGTGTGAAAAAGGGATTTCGTCAATCAACTGTAATAGCTCTGATTTTTAGTATTTGCCTGTTGCCAATTGCTTACCTATTTGGAGAGCCAATTGTTGGGCTTTTTGTAAAAAAGCAAGATGTCATTGAAATCGCTTATCAGGCTCTTCGAATCAACAGTTTGTGTTATTTTGGACTAGGCATGATTTATATACCAAGGGCTTTATTAAATGGATGTGGTGATACTACTTTTGCTATGGTAAATGGATTTTGTGAGGTAGTCTGTCGAATTCTATATGCGCCGATATTTACAAAGATTCCAAAGCTAGGCTATTGGGGAATATGGGTTACTACTGGCGCAACCTGGGTTACCACTGCTGTTGTCTGTGTAGTACGATATTTCTCAGGAACCTGGAAGAAAAAAAGCCTTGTACAAACTACTTTGGAGGAATAATTCACCTCCTATCGAAAGATTGTAGAGATCATAGTATGGCAAGGAATGCTACAGGAAGTGTAGAAGAAGCCTTATGTCTTTTAAATAAATATAGATAATGTACAATAGTGGAGGATACATGAATCAACATAACTCGAGAGAAAAGCACATGCTTAATTATAAGCATACCTTAGTGGCAAGTTATTTTGGCTATATCACTCAGGCCATCGTCAATAATTTTGCTCCTTTACTGTTTCTTACCTTACAATCTACTTATGACGTTCCACTGGAACGGATTACTCTGTTAATCACCGTTAATTTTGTGGTGCAGCTATTAGTTGATATGATATCTGCAAAGTTTATTGATCGAATCGGCTATCGCATAGCCATTGTGATGGCCCATATATTTGCAGCATTAGGATTAGTAGGTCTTGGAATCTTTCCTGAAGCTTTCGCTAATCCATATGCCGGAATGTTGATAGCTGTAGTACTTTATGCCATTGGGGGAGGATTAATAGAAGTGTTAATAAGCCCCATTGTGGAAGCCTGCCCAACAGAGAATAAAGCCGGTTCTATGAGCCTATTACACTCCTTTTATTGTTGGGGCTCGGTGTTAGTAATTTTGCTGTCAACTATATTCTTCAAAGTGGGCGGTATGTCCCGATGGAGACTTGTGGCATGCTTCTGGGCTCTCATTCCGCTTCTTAATGCGATTTATTTTACGGTTGTTCCAATTCGAGCATTGGTTGAGGATGGAGAAGGAATACCACTTTCCAATCTGGTGAAAAAGAAAATCTTCTGGGTATTCGTATTGCTTATGATATGTGCCGGA
>JAEYPA010000085.1 GCA_023411225.1 Bacillota bacterium | reverse complement strand
TTGTAAACAGGCTGGTGCAGCATTAATTGGTGGAGAGACAGCAGAAATGCCTGGCTTCTATCCAATCGATGAGTATGACTTGGCTGGATTTTCCGTAGGTATCGTAGATGAGAAGGACCTAATCGATGGACAGTCCCTCAAGGACGGTGATATCTTAATAGGAATTGCTTCCTCTGGAATACACAGTAATGGATATTCTCTTGTTCGCAAGGTCTTTAGTATGGAATATGATGCATTAAGTACCTACTACGAATCGTTAGGAGCTACCTTAGGAGAAACCTTACTAACACCAACCAAGATTTATGTAAATGCACTGAAATCTTTAAAGACTGGTGGTGTAAAGGTAAAAGCTTGTAGCCATATTACCGGTGGTGGCTTTTATGAGAATATTCCAAGAATGTTAAAGGATGGAATCCATGCAGTAGTGAATAAAAACAGCTATCCTATTCCTCCTATTTTTGATATGCTTCGTGAGGATGGAAATATTAAAGAAGAAATGATGTACAATACCTATAATATGGGTATTGGTATGATTGTTGCAATAGATAAAGAACAGGTTGATAAGGCAATGAACCTTATTGCTCTTGCTGGCGAGAGCTCATATATCATTGGTGAGATTAAAGCAGGGGAAAAAGGAGTAACCGTATGTTAAGAGCAGCTGTATTGGTTTCAGGTGGAGGCACCAATCTCCAGGCAATTATTGACCAAGTAGAAAATGGCAATATAACCAACACAACACTTGCTCTTGTCATCAGCAACAAAAAGGATGCCTATGCTCTTAAAAGAAGTGAGAACAATGGAATAAAGGGGCTTTGCATATCCCCTAAAGACTACGAGACCAGAGAAGAATTCAATCAGGCTATGGTAGATACATTACGTGAAAATCAGATTGATTTTGTTGTTTTGGCAGGATATCTAGTAATCTTACCGGAAGCTATTGTAAAGGAATATGCCGGAAAGATTATCAATATTCATCCATCGTTGATTCCCTCTTTTTGTGGCCCTGGATATTATGGTCTTAAGGTTCATGAGCAAGTCTTAAAACGTGGAGTGAAGGTAACAGGTGCTACCGTGCATTTTGTGGATGAGGGTTGTGATACTGGTCCAATCATTTTACAAAAGGCAGTGGAGGTACAGCCTATGGATACCCCTGAGAGCTTACAAAGAAGAGTAATGGAACAGGCGGAATGGAAGATACTTCCTGAAGCAATTAACCTCTTTGCCAATCATAAACTTAATATTATTAATGGAACGGTTGAGATTCTTAATTAGTCAATTGGAGGGATAAGATGAATGTACTAGTAGTTGGCAGCGGCGGAAGGGAGCATGCCATCGTTGCAAGCGTGGCAAAAAGCAATCGTGTAGAGAAGATATACTGTGCACCAGGAAATGCAGGAATAGAAGACCTTGCCGAATGTGTCCCTATCGGTGTGATGGAATTTGATAAACTAGTAACTTTTGCAAAGGAAAAAACAATTGATTTTACCATTGTCGGACCAGATGATCCATTGGTAGCCGGAGCAGTGGATGCTTTTGAAAGTGCAGGGTTAAAGGTATTTGGACCTAGAAAAAATGCAGCCATCATTGAAGGCAGTAAAGCATTCTCCAAAGATTTAATGAAAAAGTATAACATTCCAAGTGCTTCCTATGAAACCTTTCATAATCCTGATGAAGCCATTGCTTATATTGAAAAAGGTAAGTTTCCTATTGTTCTAAAGGCAGATGGTCTTGCTCTTGGTAAAGGAGTGTTGATCTGCAAAGACTTAGATGAAGCGAAAAAGGGTGTCAAAACCTTGATGTTAGATAAACAGTTTGGCAGTGCAGGAGATCGAATTGTTGTAGAGGAATTTATGACTGGCCGTGAAGTGTCTGTGTTGTGTTATTGTGATGGTACTCATATTAAACCAATGACTAGCGCTCAGGATCACAAACGTGCCAAAGATGGAGACCAGGGCCTTAATACAGGTGGTATGGGGACTTTTTCTCCAAGCCCATTTTACACCAAAGAGGTAGATGAGTTCTGCAAGAAGTATATTTATCAAGCAACTATGGATGCTATGAAAGCTGAAGGCAGAGATTTTGTAGGTATTCTATTTGTAGGACTTATGTTGACAGAGGAAGGTCCAAAGGTATTGGAATACAATGCTCGCTTTGGAGACCCTGAGGCACAGGTAGTTCTTCCACGTATGAAAAATGATATCATAGATGTAATGGAAGCTTGTATCGATGGAACGCTAATGGATATCAATCTTGAGTTTGAAGACAATGCAGCAGTTTGTGTAATCTTAGCTTCAGATGGTTATCCAGAGCATTATGACAGAGGTTTTGTCATACATGGACTGAATTCCTTTAAGGGAAAAGAGGGTTATTATGTCTTTCATGCTGGAACTAAGTTGACAGACAGGGGAATTGTCACTGATGGAGGACGAGTATTAGGGGTAACGGCTAAAGGCGAGAATCTTAAGGCTGCCAGAGCCAATGCTTACGAAGCTACTAAATGGATAGAGTATGACAATAAGTATATGAGAAATGATATTGGCAAAGCCATAGATGAAGTGTAGCTAATTACAGAATCCGGTTTTATATAAATATAAAGGGATGCAAATCAAGCCTTGTAGTACAAGACGATTTGCATCCTTTTATAATGTTATTAGGGACTATAGTTACTATTTTGACATAAAACTGCCATAGAACTTTGATATTCTACATAAGTAGATAAATATATTACAAAAAACATTAATTAGATAAAAATTATGTAATTTATTTAACCGATACGAAGTAAATGTCGATAATAACATCAAAGTATGTCTATAGCAGAAGGGAAAGGACTGTTGGAATGAAAAAAAGAAGAATAGCAACATATATTGTCGCTGCGCTTAGTTTAAGTATATTTATGTTCCTGTTTTTACAGGATTCAAATGCTTTGGCGGTAAAAACAGGAAAGGTAACAGTAAATAAATTAAATGTTCGAACGAATGCAGGCACAAAATATAGTGTTCTAAAGGAAAATGGAAAAAAGGTTCAGTTGAAGAAGAATACGACGGTAACGATTCTCAAAGAAAAAAGTGGATGGTATTATGTTTCATTTACATATAATAAGAAATCTTTAAAGGGTTATGTTAGTAAAACATATGTAGGATCCATAAAGACAACTTCAAGTGCTACTCCAGTAGCGACTACCACTAGAACAGGTACAATCAATGATAGTCCCGTTAATGTTCGTAAAGGACCTGGGACATCTTATGCAAAGGTAACTAGTGGAGGTAAAAATGTTTCCTTAAAAAAGGGCGCAAAAGTTATTATTTACAGTGAACATACTGGTTGGTACTATGTTAGCGCAACTTTTGATAATAAGGCTATAAAGGGTTACGTATCAAAGACATTTGTTACCGTAGACTCCTCAAGTAAAGCCCCAACCACGAATTCAACCACAACTACTACCTCTTCTCTTAATTATAAGGTCGCTGCCAAGACAAGAGATTCTTTAAAGGTTCGAACAGCAGCAGGTACGAAAGCTTCTCAGTTAAAGTACAAC
This sequence comes from Bacillota bacterium, assembly GCA_023411225.1. Lineage (GTDB taxonomy): Bacteria > Bacillota > Clostridia > Lachnospirales > Lachnospiraceae > KM106-2. The sequence continues at coordinate 33,462 of JAEYPA010000085.1, read as the reverse complement.
AAAGTAAATGTTGTTTTAAAGAAGTCCCAGACGGTTTATCTTCGTAATGAAACAGTAAAGAATGGACAGAAGTGGTATTATATCTCCTTTACCTACAGTGGTAAGACATGTTACGGCTGGGTTTCAGGGGATTATGTACAGCTTACATTAAAATCCAAGATAAGTGTTTCAGTTCGTCCCACAACAGCTCAGATTTATAAGAATACATCTTCAAAGATGACCATAAGTGGCACAGCTGTTAAATTAGCTAAGAATACCAGTGTTTCAATTACAAAGGAAACCTACTCTAAGGGAGTACGGTATTATTATGCTAACTTTAAGTACAAGAATAAGTATTACAATGGCTATATCAAAGCGTATGATGTGAATTTCAAAAAGGGTAGTAGCAGTACCACAACGCCAACGCCAACGCCAACGCCAACCCCAAAGCCAACATCGACGCCAACCCCAAAGCCAACACCAACACCAAGTGTGAAGCCACAACCTCCTGCTAAGGTATTGTCAGAAGCAGAATTTACGAAGAAGATGAAAGCGGAAGGATTCCCAGCTACCTATATTGAATCTTTATACAAGATTCATAAAGTGCATCCATCCTGGACCTTTAAAGCGTATAAGACTGGCTTTTCATTTGATTATGCGGTGTCAAAACAAACCAACAAAAAAGGTGGAAATACCGTTCAGAGTCTTAAATATGAATGGATATCGGATTGGGTGAGTGGCTCAGATAGTACGTCTGCCTATGATGTGTTAAATGATAAGCCATTTGTTGTAGATGGGAGTAAATGGGTGACTGCATCTAAAACAGCTATACAGTATTACATGGATCCACGTAACTTTTTGGATGAGACAAATATTTTTATGTTTGAAAACTTAAAATATACGCAGAATGCTCATACGAAGGATATCGTAGAATATATGGCTAAGGGTACACCTTTAGCTGGAAGTTTTACTTATACTAACAAAAACGGTAAGAATACAATGACTTATGTGGATGCAATTATGGATGCTGCTAATTATGCTGGTATTAGTCCAGTTCATCTGATTGCAAGAATCAAGCAAGAGGTCTTGAAATACAGTAATGGAAAGTATGTATTTAGTGACTCTTGTACTGGAAACAGAAAAGGTTTTGAGGGATATTATAACTTTTACAATATTGGGGCTTATGACTCCAAAAACTCAGCAATTGAGAATGGGTTAAACTATGCAAAGAAAGGTGGAAGTAATGCTACTTTAAATACAAATATGTTCATTCCTTGGGATAATCCATATAAAGCAATTATGGGTGGCGCTAAATTTATTGGTGATTCGTATATAAATCAAGGACAAGACACTCAATATTTTCAGAAGTTTAATGTTACCGCTTATAAAACCCATACTCATCAATATATGACTAATGTACAGGGTCCATATTCAGAAGCTAAGAAAAGCTATTCTGGTTATCATGGTGCAGGGAAGTTAAACAATGCATTTGTATTTAAAATTCCTGTATATACCACTTTACCAACCACGAAAGCTATTCATCCGGACAAAGTATCCGATTTGAATAAGAAGAATTTTAATTTCTATCTGAAGGATCTGAAAATCTATAATGGAACTACAACCTATGTGTCTAGCGCTAAGAATAATTTTACGTTTAGAAGCTATGCACCAAGCTACACCATTAACAAGGATAAGGTTATAATTACCCCAACAGTTGCAGGCGCAGGTGCCAGTGTAACTAAAATACTAGCAAAACATGCAACCAGCGGGAAAGAACAAAAATTTGAAGCATCATCTACCGTTAACCTAGCAAAGGGTGTAACGATTGCCTTAGAAAAAGGTATTACCAATGTGAACATAACAGTGAAAGCTGCGAACGGTAAGACAAAAGAGTATGTAGTCAAGATTCAAAGAATAAGTTAATGTAGAATAAACATAGAATAACGAGGATTGAGTTACTTAAGAAGATGTAATCTTCCAATTAACCCTTCTCGTTATTCTTTTTTCTTGCAAAATAACGCAGAAATAGCTAAAATCTTTATATATCTAATGACAGGAGAATAGCCTATGAGGATGAGAAATGAAATAGCCTGGTTTTTAACATTTATAATAGCGGCCGTTGTAACACTGCCAGCATTACCTGTAGCTGCAGCCAGTGCGTCCATCTCTATTTCTATGGTTTCTGAACAAGCCATAGAGGATAATAACTGTACTCTGGCTGTATCAGTCTCAGCTAATACCACAATTGCTTCTGTAAACATGATTATTTCCTATGACAGTGAGTATCTTGAGCCGGTTAGTGAGAACAGTCTGTATGAGTTGAAGGATTCTGCAATAATAATTAACGACCCTAAATTAAAGGAAAAATCAGTACAAGAGCGTAAATACATATTACAATTTAGACTGTTAAAGAAAGGGAAAACAACAATTTTTGTTGATGGAACTCCTGAAGTCTATGCTTCTTCTAATGGAGGGGCATTATCCATATCCAAAAAAGAGTTTGAATTGAACATATATGGTAAAGATAAAAAATCAGACAATAATAAACTAGCCAAACTTTCCGTAAAGGAGGGGAAATTTAGCTCTAAGTTTACTTCTGAAAAGACAGTATATGAGTTAAATATTCCCTATTATAACAGTAAAGTTACTGTAACAGCAGAGCCTGAGGATAGTAGTGCATCCGTTGCAATAACCAATAATAATGAGTTGCAGGTAGGAGCAAACAAGGTAACAGTTATAGTTACCAGTGAATCAGGGAAGGAAAGAGAGTATATCATCTATGTAAATCGTGAATCCTTAGAAGAGGGAACCCAGACAAATTCACCGACTTTTACTGTTTCTCCAGAACCATCGGACAGTGTGAATACATCCAGTTCTCCTGTACCTCTTTCAGGTAATGCATATAAATTTCTTAAGGAAGATGGACTTACGTATTTTCAAGGTAATACGACATATTTGCTTTTGGAACCATATGATGACACTAATGTTCCAAAGGGGTATAAAAAAATCATGCTGGAAATCTCTGACATTGAGGTAACTGCCTATGCAATGGATGGCAATAACTATCAGGATTTTGTGCTAATATATGCAAAACAGGAAGGGAAGGACCCTGATTGGTATCAGTTTGATCAGAAAGAGGGTACCATACAGAGGTTTAGAGGGATACCATCCAAAGAAAATGAGGAAAGGAATTCTTCTAGCCCCGCACTAGACGTACAAAAATATCAAGACAGAATTGATGTTTTAGGTATTATTATGGGGATAGAAGCTTGTGCTGTAATCCTTCTTCTTATTATAGTGACCAGAATGTATATGAAACAAAAGGGATATAATGATGAATTAGAGTAATGATAAAAACAACAGGAAATTAGTACAAACCAAGTACTATATTTTCCTGCTGTTTTTAATATAATAGAAATAAGCCGACATAACACGTTTTACAATAAACCTTGTAAGACATAATATAATATGTTATACTATGTGTATAACAAATATAATAAGTTATTTTTCAATGAATGGTGATTGTGTTAAAAAAGTATGGAGGCGGTTTTATGATTTTGCGTATTGATTTTAATAGTGATGAAGCTTTATATATGCAACTATATAATCAAATAATAATGGGAATTGCTAATTCTGAACTTCAGGAGGGAGAGAACCTTCCTTCTGTTCGTGACTTAGCAGATGATATTGGAATTAATATGCATACGGTAAACAAGGCTTACAGCATATTGCGTCAAGAGGGTTATTTGAAGTTGGATCGCAGAAAGGGTGCGATAATAGCTATCGATATTGATAAGTATAATGCTTCGATAGAACTAATGGAAAACCTTAAGGTAATGATGGCTAAGGCGATATGTAAGGGAATCAGCAGTGATGAGGTTCATGAGATGATAGATGAGATCTATAGTAGCTTTGGTTGCCAGTAGAGGACTGCCAGAATAGGAGGCGAATATAATGCTATGTGATAAATGCAAGAAGAAAGAAGCTACTATTTTTTATACAGAAATCGTAGACGGAGAGAAAACTGAGATGCATTATTGTGAGGATTGTGCAGCGGAATGTACAAATTTTCAATTTAAATATTCAGGGAACAATAAAGAAATATCATTGGGAGATTTGCTTTCCAGCATACTTGGGAATTATTATAGTAATCCACCGGTAAAGGAGGAATCAAAAGCAGCCGTGATACAATGTGACAAGTGTGGCATGACCTATGACGCTTTTTTACAAGGGGGAAGGTTTGGATGTGCTGGATGTTACGCCAGCTTTGGAAAACAATTAGAGAAAAGTCTTCGCCAGATTCACGGTGCTTCCAGTCATGTTGGCAAACGACCAAAGGGGTTTGTCAGTAAGACAGATAAGATTTTAAGTGATTTATCAGAGGTAGAGCGTCTATCTATTCAGCTACAGGATGCCGTGGAGAAGGAGGAATTTGAGCAGGCCGCCAAGCTCCGTGATACCATTCGTGCCCTAAAGGAAAAGGAGGAATCCACCAATGCTTAAATGGTATGAGGAAAATGGAGTGAATGATGATGTTGTCATTTCAAGTAGAGTGCGTTTGGCACGTAATATAGCAAGATATCCTTTTTCGAAGAAACTCACGGATGACAAGGCTGTTGCCTTAGTGGAGGAAGTGGAGAAAGCTTTTGAAAATTATTCCGATGAAACAGGGCAGTATTATGTATGCAAACCAGCTAGCTTATCAGAGACAGAACGTCTTGCAATGGTAGAGAGGCATATTTTAAGTCCTGCTATGAATAATAAGAAGCAGGTTACAGGGCTTATTATGTCTGAAAATGAGTCAACTACTATTATGGTAAATGAAGAGGATCATATAAGAATTCAGGCTCTTGCAGGGGGGATGAATATAGAGAAGGCCTTCCTAGCAGCTAATAAGCTAGACGATTATGCAGATGAGTTGTTAGGATTTGCCTTTGATGAGAAATATGGATATCTAACCTCCTGTCCTACTAATGTAGGGACTGGACTTCGAGCATCATACATGGTGTTTTTACCAGCTTTAGGAGGTGCTAATAAGATTAACCGGCTTTCCGATGAAGTAGCCAAGTATGGGATTACTCTCCGTGGAATTTATGGGGAGGGCACCAATGGGCTAGGAAATATTTATCAAATCAGTAATCAAAAGACAATGGGAAGTACGGAACAAGAGATAATCAATAACCTAAATAGTATTGTGAGTCAGGTTATTAAGCAGGAGCGCAAGCGTAGGGAATTCCTACTGACGAACAACTATGACGAGATAGAAGATCAAGTATACCGTTCTTATGGTGTGCTCAAATATACCCGACAGATTAACAGTAAAGATGCCATGACTTTACTGGCGCAGATTAAATTTGGCGTTGATACAGGAATAATTAAGTTTACTGAGGACTTTCACATCTATGAGATGATGATGGCGATTCAACCGTATTCCTTACAATGTCATAATGGCAAATATGCGGGAAGTAATGTGAGAGATAAACTGAGGGCAGAATATCTCAATACGAATTTACCGAATATACTAAAATAAGACACAAAAAATAAGGAGGAACGATTATGCAGGACCGATTTACCGAAGAAGCAAAAGAGGCATTAAATATAGCAACAGATGCTGCTTATCGTCTGTCTCACAGCTATATTGGAACTGAACATCTACTAATAGGACTCTTAGGAGCCAAGGGAGTAGCCTCTCGGGTTTTAGAGGAGCATGGGGTAGATGAGGAGAAAATTATAGAATTAGTAAGAGAATTAATGGCTCCAAGCAACAGCTTGGAGATGGTGGATTCAGATAATTACACCCCAAGATCTAAGAGAATCCTTTTGTTAAGTGAGAAGGAAGCCCAGAGATTAGGTAGTGTCAAGATTGGGACAGAACATATTTTAATTGCCCTAATCAAGGAATCAGATTGTATTGCAGTGCGTCTGCTAAATACATTGGGTGTGAATGTGCAGAAGATATATGTAGACGTTCTTACTGCAATTGGCCATGATCCAAACATGGCTAAGACGGAGTATCTGTCTAACAAATCAAAGAGTAAGGGCAAGAGTAATACCACGACGTTAGATCAATATAGTCGTGACCTAACGGCTTATGCCAGAGAAGGAAAGTTAGATCCTGTTATCGGAAGGGAAGAGGAGATTCAACGGGTGGTTCAGATATTAAGCCGTAGAACAAAGAATAACCCTTGTCTTATTGGTGAACCTGGTGTAGGAAAGACTGCAGTGGTGGAAGGTCTTGCTCAGAAAATCGTAGAAGGCAATGTGCCGGATACTATTCGTGAAAAGCGATTAGTTACGTTGGATTTATCAGGAATTGTTGCTGGTTCCAAATACCGTGGAGAGTTTGAAGAACGTATTAAGAAAATTATCAGTGAAGTTATGAGTGATGGTAATATACTTTTATTCATTGATGAGATACACACCATTATTGGAGCAGGAGGAGCTGAAGGTGCCATTGACGCCTCCAACATATTAAAGCCATCTCTTTCCCGGGGAGAGATACAGTTAATAGGTGCTACTACAAGGGAGGAATATCGTAAACATATTGAAAAGGATGCGGCCATTGAGCGTAGATTCCAACCTGTAGTTGTAGAAGAACCTTCTGAAGAGGAGACAGAACTCATTTTAAGGGGATTACGAGATGCTTATGAGGCACACCACAAGGTTCGTATCACAGATGAGGCCATACAGGCAGCTGTAAAATTATCCAGCCGTTATGTCAATGATCGATACCTCCCAGACAAAGCTATTGATGTAATTGATGAGGCTTCCAGTAAGGTGAGATTAAGTACCTTTATGGCTTCTCCAAGGATTAAGGAGTTAGAGCAGGAGAATCAGCAGTTAGAGGAAGAGAAGGAAGCAGCAATTAAGAGTGAGGCTTATGAAAAAGCTGGAGACATTAAGCGAAAGCAGCAGGAAAATGTGGAAGAGCTTAATAGATTAAGATTGCAGGATGAGCAGAAGCGCCAGGAGAATCAGTTGGTGGTAGGAGAAGCTCAGGTGGCAGACATTATCTCCAGTTGGACAAAGATTCCTGTGCGGAAGTTAGCAGAAGAAGAATCGAAACGGCTAATAGCACTTGAGAGTACCTTGCATGAGAGGGTTGTAGGTCAGCAAGAAGCAGTAGTTGCAGTTGCGAAGGCGATAAGAAGAGGTCGTGTAGGTCTTAAGGATCCTAAACGTCCAATTGGATCTTTCTTGTTTTTAGGACCAACTGGTGTAGGTAAGACAGAGCTTTCCAAGGCACTTTGTGAAGCTATGTTCGGTACCGAGAATTCAATGATCCGTGTAGATATGTCAGAATATATGGAGAAGCATAGTGTGTCCAAGATTATTGGCTCTCCTCCGGGGTATGTAGGTTATGATGAAGGTGGACAGCTTAGTGAGAAAGTCAGACAGAATCCATATTCTGTAATTCTTTTTGATGAAATAGAAAAGGCTCATCCTGATGTATTTAATATACTTCTTCAGGTATTAGATGATGGACATATTACAGATGCTCAGGGAAGAAAGGTAAGCTTTAAAAATACAATCATTATAATGACCAGTAATGCAGGTGCATCCAGAATTGTAGCTCCTAAGCTCTTAGGATTTACCTCTGCATCAGATGTAAAGGCAAGCTATGAGAAGATGAAGGAAGGAGTTATGGAGGAGGTAAAACGCCTTTTTAAACCGGAATTCTTAAATCGTATTGATGAAATTATTGTTTTCCATGCCTTAGAACGGGATGATCTAAAGAAAATTGTAGGCATTATGCTTCGGGACATTGACAAACGAATTACAGCTCAGATGGGGATTAAGCTTAATTTCTCTGAGGAGATGATTGAGTTTATTGTAGACAAGAATAAGGATGTGAATTATGGAGCTAGGCCACTTAGAAGGTCGTTACAGACCTATTTAGAGGATCCATTAGCGGAAGAAGTCTTAGAGGGAAAGATTAAGCCAAATACTTCCGTGAATGTCATTGTAGAAGGGGATAAAATACAGTTTCAGTCTTTGTAGAATTATGAGATTACTGGAAGTATTTATACAGATTTCATACAAATTTCATATTCAAAGAGTATAAAGGGACTAGTATTATAGGCCGAATTATACTATAATAAATCTAAGGTAAGAACATGATATGAATTGATAGTAATAATATCGCCATAGATTTTATAGTACAATTATTAACAATGGCAACCCATAGAGGAAGGATAAAATTAGGAGGATTTAATAATGGCAGTAGTAAAAGAGTTAATACGCAAGGAAGACAATGGAACCATCAGCTTTGGTAATTATCAACTGGATAAAAAATCGAAAGTGTCAGATTTTGAGTTTTCAGGTGATATTTATAAGGTGAAGACTTTTAAAGAAATTACCAAGCTTGAAAGAAATGGATTAATTGTGTATGAATCAGTTCCAGGAACATCAGTATTTGACTTAGATCAAGAGGAAATGCAGATCTCATTTAAGGTGGAAGGAACAACCTCCTCACAGATTACGTTGGAATTAGAACCAGAGAAGGAATACAAGGTTTTTATTAAGGATACGAACATTGGAAAGATGAAGACAAATTTGGGTGGGAAATTAGTATTCAGTGTTGATTTGAGTGAATGTGAATCTGCTACTGTACGTGTTATACGTTTATAAAACTGAGAGTATTATATGGGCTGTCGCACCATTGGTGTGGCAGCTTTTTGATACTAACAACGAGGCTTTAATCCTTTTCCTATAGAATGAGTCTAGCTGCATCGAGCGTGTTTTTGACAAGAGTTATTTCGTAAGGTTTAAGTCATACATAATATGCTCAATCAGAGTAAATGGTTAGGGGATTTTGCCCAGTAAGTAAGAAAGGAGAACGTAGTAGACAGCTTTTATGTAAAGAAAGTAAAAAGTATATGTTATAACACTTTCAAACAGGTAAGACAGTCTCCTATAAAAATAATATATGGCAAAAGCAAAGACAGTATTTTTCTGTAAGGAATGTGGCTTTGAGTCCTCCAAATGGATGGGGCAATGCCCTGGTTGTAAAGCATGGGATTCTTTTGTAGAGGAAAAGATTGCTCCAAAATCCATGTCTCAGGCTAAGGCAGTGCTTACGGGAAGTGTAAAGCCAAGAAGATTGGAAGAAATTAGTGGGGAAGACAACAATCGAATCGCCACAGGAATAAAGGAATTAGACCGTGTGCTAGGTGGGGGTGTTGTGATCGGTTCCCTTATCTTGGTAGGCGGTGATCCTGGCATTGGTAAATCTACCTTACTTCTTCAGATGTGTCAGCATTTAGTGGGAGGAAATCATAATGTATTATATATATCAGGGGAGGAATCGTTACGTCAAATTAAGATGCGGGCGGAGCGTTTGACCAACTATCATGGAGATCTTTTGCTTCTTAGTGAAACCAATTTGGCGTTGATAGAAGAAACTATAAAAAAAGAAAAACCGGAGATAGTCATAATTGACTCCATTCAAACTATGTTTAGCGAGGAGGTTGGTTCTGCTCCAGGCAGTGTCAGCCAGGTGAGAGAAGCCACCTCTGTCCTTATGCGTTTGGCAAAAGGGTTGGGAGTCTCTATTTTTATTGTAGGTCATGTGACAAAAGAGGGAACTGTTGCTGGTCCTAGGGTATTAGAGCATATGGTGGATACTGTTCTTTATTTTGAAGGTGATAATCAGGCTTCCTATCGATTGTTGCGAGCTGTGAAGAACAGATTTGGTTCCACCAATGAGGTGGGAGTTTTTGAGATGCGTTCTGAAGGTCTCAGAGAGGTAAGTAATCCATCAGAATATATGTTAAATGGAAAGCCGGAAGGGGCTAGCGGTTCTGTGGTAACTTGCTCTATTGAAGGTACCAGGCCGATACTAGTAGAAATTCAGGCTTTGGTAACTCAGACTTATTACAATATGCCAAGGAGAACCTCTGCTGGAACTGATTATAACCGTGTGAACCTGTTATTGGCTGTAATTGAGAAACGCCTTGGTATCCAGTTATCTGGATGTGACGCCTATGTAAATGTGGCAGGGGGAATGATGATTCGTGAACCTGCTTTAGATTTGTCGATTGTAGTCGCACTTCTCTCCAGTTATAAGAATCGTGCCCTTGATCCACGTATGATATTCTTTGGAGAGGTTGGTCTTACCGGTGAGATTCGTGGCGTTAACCAAGCGGAGCAACGTGTTCAGGAGGCAGTGAAAATGGGCTTTCAGATATGTGTTCTCCCTGAGGTGAATATTGTGAATATGGAAAAAGTTCCAATCAAGTTAATTGGAGTTAAGAATATAAAAGATTTACTAACATTGTTGTAACTTAAATAAAAATCACAAAACACCTTATTATCTCTAAGGTTTAACAAAAATAATACGATATTAATTTTATAATAAGTTTATTTGTGGATAGAAAGCACATTTGAAGTGAGGAGATTGTAATATGGAGAAATTAAGATTAGGTGAATTATCAGATTTATCAGTTTTATTAAAGGACTTAATTACATCCTATAACAAAATGCTAGGAATTGTAGATAATCTAAATGGGATAACAAAGCAGACAAAGATGCTTTCTTTCAATTCTTCTATTGAGGCTGCAAGGGCAGGAGAAGCCGGAAAGGGATTTCAAGTGATATCAAAGCACATGCAGTCTCTGGCAGAACAAAGTGAGAATGCCAACCATACCAGTCTGGTTACGATAGGGGAAATGAATAAAAAAATACATGATGTTGTTGGTGTAAGAACGGCTGATATTGCCTATGATGTTATGGATAAGATTGACCGCCAATTATTTGAACGTAACTGTGATACTCAGATTTGGGCTACCTTTGATTCAGTTGTGGAGTTTCTCATGAATCCTACTGAGGAGAATCAAGGTGTTGTAAATAACCTACTTAAGCATATTGTAGATCTTAATGTGGTTTATCAGGATATATTACTTGCAGATATCAATGGCAAGGTTGTGGCTGCTGCTGTTAGAAGGGAAGATATCGGGGAAGATGTTTCTGATAGAAGATGGTATTATCCTGTAAAAGAAACAAAGCAGGTATCAGCTTCAGACATGTATTACTCAAGGACCTGCGGTGAATACTCGATGGCATATAGTAGCCCTGTGTTGAGTTCTAGTGGTGAAATGGTAGGTATTCTTTCTACTAGATATGACTGGAATTATATTTATGACATAGTTGATCATGCGAAAGTCAGCGACAAAGGTGAAATATATGTAATTAATAAGGAAGGAAAGGTCATTGCTTCTAAGAATCGTGATGAGATTCTAGAAAAGGATCTATCAGATACAGAGGCAGCTAAACAGCTCAACATTAATAAAGAATATGGGTATTTGCTGGAAGAAGACCAAAAAGGTAATATTCTTAGTGCTACAGGGTTTGCTCGTTCCAGAGGATATAGTACTTATAGTGGAAAAGAATGGTCTGTAATTGTACGGGAACCATTTTCAGATATGTAGGGATTATAAAGAACAATGAGCCGCACTAGCGACCTTAGTATAAAGATTTAATTTGTTACATAATAAAAACCTGGTTATCTATGATAACCAGGTTTTTTAGCAGGGGTGGAGGGAATCGAACCCCCCTCTGGAGTTTTGGAGACTCTTATTCTACCGATGAACTACACCCCTATGTTATTTTATGTTGTTTGACGTTGCTTAAATAGCTTACTATGAATTGTTTGAATTGTCAATATAATTTATGAATTTTATGAATGATTTTTTAGGGGAAACGGCTTCCTATTTCTTAGGTTGACATAAAAGTTAGATAATGGTAATATAATGACAATAATCATAATTGATTAGATATCAACTTAATTTTATAACTAAATGCTATGACAGGGAGGAGTACATACTTACCAGGTAGGCAGAGAGAAGACGGTAGGTGCAAGTCTTTACTAAGGAAGTGTGGAAGTAGCCCTTGAGCAGTGAACAAAACGAGAGCAATCTTTAGTAGATTTCAACGGAAAGTTCCACCGTTATCAGGAATACAGTATAGAGATAATCTGTACTGGGTAAGAGCAGAAGCAATTCTGAATTTAGGTGGTACCACGGATGCAATATTCGCCCTAAGCTAATTATATAGCTTAGGGTTTTTTTGATTACTATAAAAGGCGTGGAGGTAAAGAGAATGGAAGTAAAGGGAGCAGAACTTTTTGTAAAAGCTTTAAAAGAAGAGAATGTAGACATCCTATTTGGTTATCCAGGGGGAACGGCAATAGATTTATTTGATGCCCTCTATGGACAAGAGGAGATTGAAGTGGTCCTTCCACGTCATGAGCAAGGCCTCATACATGCTGCAGATGGTTATGCCAGATCCACTGGGAAAGTGGGCGTTTGTTTGGTTACCAGTGGGCCGGGAGCTACTAATTTAGTGACAGGAATTGCAACGGCTAATTATGACAGTGTTCCCCTTGTTTGCTTTACTGGTCAGGTTCCAAACAGTCTGATTGGAAATGATGCATTCCAGGAGGTGGATATTGTAGGAGTTACTCGTAATATCTGTAAATATGCCATTACGGTACGTGACCGTAATGATTTGGGACGTATTATTAAGGAAGCCTTTTATATAGCTAGAACCGGCAAACCAGGGCCAGTTCTTGTAGATATACCAAAGGATGTGCAACAAGCCTATGGATCTGATGAATATCCAAAGGATGTGAGCATAAGAGGGTATAAGCCAAATAGCGGGGTTCATGTAGGACAATTAAAGAAAGCTGTTTCTGTACTTCAGACAGCAAAGAAACCTGTATTCTTAATTGGTGGAGGCGTAAATATATCAAAAGCTCAGGAAGAAATGACCAAACTAACAGAGCTAACTGGGGTTCCTGTTATTACTACAATTATGGGAAAAGGTGCTATAGACACCAACCATCCTTTGTATATTGGAAATATTGGTTTACATGGAAGCTATGCTGCTAATCATGCCATTAGTGAGTGTGATGTCTTGTTTTCCATTGGTACCAGATTTAATGATCGTATTACAGGGAAAATCAGTGAGTTCGCAAAAAATGCTACGATAGTTCATATTGATATAGATTCTGCCTCTATCTCTAGAAATATTGAGGTTGATATTCCAATTGTATCAGATGCTAAGATTGCCATTACCAAGATGCTAGAGATGTGTAAACCGGTTAAGACGAAAGAATGGATTGAAAAAGTGATGGCCTGGAAGAAGGATTATCCTATCACCATGAAGGCATATGAAGGGTTAACTCCAGAGAAAATAATTCGTAAAATAAATGAAATGTTCCAAGAATTAATTGTGGTAACAGATGTTGGTCAGAATCAACTTTGGACCACCCAGTACTTAGAACTTAATGCCAAGAAGCAGCTTCTGACCTCTGGCGGCTTGGGAACTATGGGATACGGTCTACCAGCAGCCATTGGAGCCCAGTTCGGTAACCCTGACAAAGATGTCATCTGTATTAGCGGAGATGGAGGAGCTCAGATGAACATTCAAGAGATGGCTACTGCAGTGGTAAATGAGCTTCCTATCATTTTCTGTATCTTTAATAATGGCTATCTAGGTAATGTGAGACAGTGGCAGGAGATGTTCTTTAACCATCGATACTCCAGCACTTGTCTGCGGTTTAGAAAACGCTGTTATAGGGATTGTAAGAATCCTGAGAAGTACTGTCCAAAATATACACCGGATTTTATTAAACTGGCGGAAAGCTATGATGCCAAAAGTATTCGAGTTACAGAGGAAAGCCAACTAGAGGAAGCATTTCTTATGGCGAAGGCTAACAAGGAAGGCCCAACTGTAATTGAATTTATTATTGAAAGAGAAGCCAACGTGCTTCCAATTGTACCAGCTGGAAAAACTTTAACTGAAATGGTTATGGAATATTAGGAGGGGCAGACATGAAGAAAAGATGGATATCATTATACGTAGAAAATGAAATCGGTGTTTTAGCTAGAATAAGTGGTCTGTTCTCAAGTAAATCCTATAATGTAAACAGTCTTACCGTTGGTGAGACTGAAGATAAGACTATTTCCAGAATGACCATCAGCTTAACCAGTGATGACATGACTTTTGAACAGATTAAAAAACAGCTAAATCGTTGCGTAGAGGTCATTAAGGTTGTGGATTTTACCAATATGGCGACACACATGAAGGAAATCCTATTTGTAAAGGTGACCAACTGTACCAAGGCAGATAAGGCAGAGGCGTTTCGTATTGCACAAGTGTTCAATGTAAAAATCGTGGATTATAATAAGGATAGTCTCTTAATGGAATGTCTCCAGACAGAGGACAAAAATAACCAATTAATTGCACTTTTGGAAGAAACCTTTGTAAACCGTATAGAGGTTGTCCGTGGAGGTAGTGTAGCTATCGAAGCTATCTGTATGTCAGAACGCTAGGGGGAAGATATGATTTTTTATTTTACAGGAACTGGTAATTCTTATCATACTGCTAGAGTAATGGCTGAGGTTACCAAGGAAGAAATGGTGAACATCAGCCAGGCTATGAAACAACAGAGGTATGAATATACTATAGGGCCGAAGGAAAGAATAGGTTTTATATTTCCTGTATATTATTGGGGGATTCCAACAGTTGTGGAGGATTTTCTTAAAAAGATACAGATAAATAAGAAAGAGACGCATTTTGTTTATGCGGTTTTAACCTGTGGAGCTAGTATAGGTACTACTATGACACAGTTAAGAAAGCTCCTTAGAAAGAAAAATATTGAGCTGAACAGTGGTTATTCCGCCTCCTTTCCGGATAACTATGTACTTTTATATGATGTGGCAGATGAGGAAGAACAAAAGCAGCAGCAAAAGGCTGGAGATCAATTCTTAGAAAGCATTAAGGCCAACATTGAGAATAGATCTAAGGAGATTTTTCAGATTACAAGAGGGAAAGCTCCTCACCTTTTATCAGGGTTGCTTCACAACTATTATAAAAAGAATCGTAAGACCAAGTCCTTTAATGTTACAGATGCCTGTATCAGTTGTGGATTATGTGAAAAAATCTGTCCCGTGGAGACCATTTCTCTAACAAATGGATTGCCACAGTGGGGGAAAGAGTGTACTCAGTGTTTAGGCTGTATTCATAGATGCCCTGTACATGCCATCCAATATGGCAGAAAGACAAAAAAGCGGAGACGCTATGTTCATCCGGATCTATTAAATGAGAAATAGACCGGAAATGGATAAAGGAGCTAGTTATGTGGAAACTAAAAAGGTATTTAAAAGGATATAGCAAGGAGAGTTTTATTGGACCTTTGTTTAAACTTTTAGAAGCCTGTTTTGAATTGATAGTGCCAATTGTAATGGCTAAGATTATTGATGTCGGAATTAAGAATAAGGATTTGGATTATATTCTGAGGTTAGGCGGGGTACTGGTGTTTTTAGGCCTTTTAGGGCTTGCCTGTTCCCTGACTGCTCAGTACTATGCTGCGAAAGCAGGAATGGGCTTTGGAACAGCCTTAAGAAATGATTTATATGCCCATATTAATGGGCTGTCCTATACAGAATTAGATGATATTGGGACTTCATCTTTAATCACTAGAATCACTAGTGATATCAATCAGACTCAGACTGGGGTTAATCTACTTCTGAGACTGTTCTCTAGATCTCCGTTTATTGTAATTGGGGCACTTGTAATGGCATTTACTATAAACAAAAGGATTGCAATTATCTTTGTGATAGCGGTACCGGTGTTATCATTAATTATTTATGGAATCATGCTAATTACAATGCCTATTTATAAAAAAATTCAGAATATATTAGACAAGGTTTCTCTAGTCACCAGAAATAATCTGGTAGGGAGCAGAGTCATAAGGGCATTTTGTAGGCAACAGGATGAAGTAGAGGAGTTTGAAGAAACAAGCACCCGACTATGTCAGACACAGATTGGTGCGGGAAGAATCTCCGGTCTCTTGAATCCATTTACCTACATTGTAGTTAATGTAGCGATTATAGCAATTATCTGGCAGGGTGGTTACCAAGTAAATGAAGGTACGATTAGTCAGGGACAGGTTATCGCTCTAGTAAATTATATGACCCAGATTCTGCTTGCCTTACTTGCCCTAGCTAATCTGATTGTAACTGTCACGAAGGCATCTGCTTCAGCTAGCCGTATCAACGATGTTTTTGCATTAAAGAACTCTATGGAGGAAGGAACCCTTAATCAAGATAATGAAAGCCGAAAAAAGTCTAAGTTTGAGAATAAGGAAATTCCTAAGGTGGAATTTAAACATGTTACTTTTACCTACAAAGGTGCCGGAGCTCCTTCCCTATCTGAAATCAATTTTACGGTAAAGGAAGGGGAAACCATAGGTATCATTGGTGGAACCGGTGATGGTAAATCTACCTTGGTAAACCTGATTCCTCGTTTTTATGATGTAGAAGAAGGAGAAGTCTTAATTGATGGCATAAATGTAAAAGAGTATACCTACGAAGCTCTTCATCATAAAGTGGCTGTTGTACCTCAAAAAGCACTGTTGTTTCAGGGAACGATTGAAGATAATCTACGCTGGGGCAATGAGAGTGTTACCGAAGAGGAGATGATAAATGCCATAGAGAATGCTCAGGCCTATGAATTTGTCATGGAGAAGAGGGAGGGTTTAAAAGCCATACTGTCTCAGGGTGGCAACAATCTTTCTGGAGGACAAAAACAGAGACTTACAATTGCAAGAGCATTAGTTTCCGATTCCGATATTCTCATTATGGACGATAGCAGTTCAGCTCTTGATTTTGCCACAGATGCAAAGCTTCGTCATGCTATTAAGACTTTGTCAGAAAAAAGGACTGTCTTTATTGTGTCCCAAAGAGCCTCTTCTATCAAAGATGCTGATAAAATATTGGTACTAGATGATGGTAAACTGGTAGGATTGGGATCTCATAAAGAGTTGCTAGCTACCTGTGAAGAATATCAGGAGATCTGTTATTCCCAATTATCCAAGGAAGAGGTGACAAAAGCATGAGTCAGAAAGAAACCTTGAAGAGAATTGTAAAGCTGATTAAACCATACTGGTTTTATTTTGTACTATCACTTTTGTTGGCAGTTGTAACAGTTGCTTTTACCTTGTACGCCCCTATCTTAGTGGGAGATACTATTGACTATATTGTTGCAAAGGGACGAGTGGATTTTGGAAGTATTAAAAGGGTATTGGCTATCCTTGCAATTGTAATTGGAATTACTTCCATGGCCCAATGGCTGATGACCATGATAAATAATAAGATCACCTACTTTGTAGTAAAAGATATTAGAACAAAGACCTTTAGGCACCTAGAAGAGCTTCCATTAAGCTATCTAGATAGCAACTCCTATGGTTCAGTTATCAGCAAAATGATTACAGATGTGGATCAATTTTCAGACGGACTTTTGATGGGATTTTCTCAACTTTTTACTGGTGTTATAACCATTTTTGGTACCATTGGATTTATGTTTTCTATTAATGTAAGTATATCTCTCCTCGTTATATTGCTTACCCCGCTATCCTTATTTGTTGCAAGATTTATTGCAAAGCACACCTTTCATATGTTTCAGCAGCAGTCTGAGATTCGAGGTGAAATGACCGGTTATGTAGAGGAGCAGATAGGTGGACAGAAGGTGGTGAAAGCTTTTGGCAGGGAAGAGAAGAATATGGAGCGGTTTTTTGAGATTAATGAAAGACTTCGCGTATGTGGTGTCAAAGCTTTATTCTATTCGGCCCTCACTAATCCCTGCACACGCTTTATTAATGGATTAGTTTATGCAGGAGTTGGTATCTTTGGTGCTATTTCTGCTATGAGTTATCATATATCCGTAGGTCAATTATCCTGCTTTTTAACCTATGCCAATCAATATACAAAACCATTTAATGAAATAAGTGGTGTAGTTACAGAGTTACAAGGGGCAATTGCCTCAGCAAAAAGGGTATTTGAACTGATGGAGGAGCAGGGGCAGCCTGAGGATGCTGCTGATGCTATCAACCTGACTAAGGTGGATGGAAGGATAGAGCTTGAGAAAGTGGGCTTTTCTTATGATAAAAAGACCCCTTTAATAGAGAACCTGAGCTTGAAGGTAACACCGGGGCAGAGAATTGCTATAGTGGGACCTACCGGTTGTGGTAAGACCACCATTATTAACCTATTAATGAAATTCTATGAAATAGACAGTGGAAAGATAATCATAAATGATTATAATTATAAACAGGTTACTAGAGATAGTCTTCGTAAGAATTATGGTATGGTATTACAGGATACTTGGCTTAAGCCTGGTACCATAGCACAAAACATTGCCTACGGAAGGCCAAAAGCTACCATGGAAGAGATTATAGAAGCAGCTAAGAAGGCGCATGCTCATGGCTTTATTAAACGTCTCCCAAGTGGCTATAAGACAATTATTTCTGAGGAAGGTGGCAATTTGTCTCAAGGACAGAAGCAGCTTCTTTGCATTGCAAGAGTTATGTTATGTCTGCCTCCTATGTTGATTTTAGATGAGGCCACATCTTCGATTGATAGAAGAACTGAAATTAGAATTCAGAAAGCTTTTAGCGAGATGATGGAGGGAAGAACCAGTTTTATAGTTGCCCATCGCTTGTCTACCATAAAGGAAGCAGATCAGATACTGGTAATGGATAAGGGCCATGTTATAGAGCAAGGAACCCATGATGAATTATTAAAACAGAATGGATTCTATGCTAGACTATATAATAGTCAGTTTGCTGTATCTTAGGCATATATGAATTGGGTTGTTCGGGGTTTTTACGAAAGGGGAAGTAACATGGGTTACAAAATTGATATGCATGTGCATACTAGAGAGATTAGTGCATGTGCAGGTGCTACGGCAGAAGAACAGGTACAAAAATATAAGAAGAATGGATATCAGGGGATTATTGTAACCGATCATTTCTTTAATGGTAATACAACAGTTCCTAAAGGCCTTCCCTGGGAAAAAAGGGTGGAGTTATTCTGTATAGGCTATGAAAAAGCAAAAGCAGAAGGAGAACGTATAGGCTTAGATGTATTCTTTGGCTGGGAATCAGCATATCAAGGAACTGATTTTCTGGTTTATGGACTAGACAAGCATTGGCTATTTAAGCATCCAGAAGTTGCAACTTGTTCAATAGAAGAGCAATATCGGATGGTCAAAGAAGCCGGCGGTTATATCTTTCAAGCACATCCATTTAGGGAGGAATACTATATACCAGAGGTTCGTGTATTTCCTCAGTATGTGGATGGAATAGAGGTATATAATCAAGGGAATGTAAAGAGAGATCCAATTTATAACAATCGTGCTTATGAGTACGCCAAACAGCATTATTTACCAATGATAGAGGGTTCTGATTCACATTTTGACGAATGTAAATTAGGTGGGTTAGAGCTTACAAAAAAGATAGACACTATACAGGAATTGTGTCAGATTATACTAACTGGAAAGGGGTATAAACTATTGCATGGTATGGAATTACAGCCAATTGTATATCAGGGTGCTACAGGAGCAGAAAACCGTATGGAAAAAGAAATGCGGGTATATGAGTTGTTGGAACGGCTTCAGGTACCATTTTGGCGTTTGGATCATAGGGAGACAGCTTCCATAGAGGATTGTCATGACGTAGACCGAATCCTAGACATAGAGATATGTAAGAATTTGTTTTTATGTAATTCTAAGAAAGACCAATACTATCTTCTTATGATAGCAGGGAATAAAAAGCTGAAAACTCCAGAAGTGGCAAGGCAGATTAATAGTACCAGATTATCATTTGGAACTCCGGAATATATGGAGAAGTATCTGGATATCACTCCAGGGTCTGTAAGTGTTCTAGGCCTCATGAATGATACAGAGAATAAGGTACAGCTTGTTATAGACCAAGATGTGGCAGAGATGGAATTTATAGGGTGTCATCCATGTATCAATACCAGTAGTTTAAAGTTAAGAACGAAGGATTTAATAGATATTATTCTACCGGCTATTCATCACACGCCTATTTTTGTGACGCTAAAGTAGTATAGGAGTATTAGAATAAAAAAGACTTCCTAAATAACAGGAAGTCAAGGATTGCACTGGGTTGGAGAAGAAGTTGCCGCTTGCAAGACCCCCAGGCGGAGAGTTTTGCAAGTAATATTCTTTTTCTAATTTGCAGGTTTTTCCCCATAAAAGGTAAGTGCCAACATTCCAGGACCTGTATGTGTTCCTATAATAGGTCCAATCTGTGATATAATGATTTCTTTTACAATATTTTTTTCTTTTATTAACTGTTCTAAGGCCTTAGCCTGTTCCAAATTATCACTATGTCCAATAATTATTGTTTGAGTAGCTGGGGTGATTGCTTGAGTTTCTAAGGCATTTACAAGGAATTCAAGCTCTTTTTTAGATCCTCGTAACTTGGAGAATACCACTAATTTACCCTCGTCATCTGTAGTTAATACAGGTCGAATCTTCAGTGCTGTTCCTACTAAAGCTTCCAGACTGGAAAGACGTCCACCTCGTTTTAGGTAGAATAAATCTTTTACGGTAAACCAATGCATAAAATTACTACGATGTTTATTTACCCATTGCTGTAATTCTTCTATAGATAAGCCTTCTTCCTTTTTTCTAGCAGCAGTGAGAACTAATAGTCCTTCTCCTATGGATGCGCAAAGAGTATCTGAGCATAATAATTTTTGATTAGGATATTTTTCTTTAAGATTCTCCATCACCATTCTTCCTGAATTGTAGGTTCCACTCAGTCCTGAGGAAAATGCAATATAATAAATATCCTTACCCTGTTTCAAAAACTCTTCCATAAATTCCTGATAGATAATGGGAGGTATCTGAGAGGATTGGGAAAGGCCACCTTCAGTTAATGCCTTATAGAATGCTTCAATGGTAATCTCTCTTTCGTCTGGGAAATGGGTGTAAGAAACATCATTTAGAGTAAATGTCATTGGTATAACATGGATCTTATGTTGTTCCATAATATCCAAAGGTAAGTCTAGAGTGGCGTCGCTTATTATTACATAGTCGCTCATAGTTGTCTCCTTAAAGTTGTATTATAAAAAATACTAATTGTAAAAACCTTAAAATTAATGTAAGTAGTATTAAGTTATTTATATTGTACTAATAAATACATTTTTTATCAAGGATTAGATTTTAAATGAAAAAACGGAAGTTGAATATAAATTATGGAAGTATAATTTAATAAATGTTGCAAATGCTATTATTGTAACGAAAACATTTGCGAAAGGAGTGCTATTTATAGTATGAATATGAAGACATTGAAACAATCAGTAAAAATTACTAGTGTAATCATCAGTTTAAGCTTTATTGTCAGTGGGTTACTGATCGTAAATGAACCTAAAACTACTTCCGTATATATTCAGACTGATGAAGTTGTGGAAAGCAGTGAGAATGACTGTATAGAAGCATATCAGACTGAAAATAGTACTGTTTTAGAAGCATATTTACATGAGGTTCATTATATAGATCCGAGATAATGGTCAAATGATAGATGTGATTTGGGAAATGGATGAAAGGGATAAAAGTATTTCATAATATACGAAAGAAAAACAAAAAAATACAAAAAATGATAAAATAAATAAATATATAGGGGAAAATGGCGCATTATGGTTATTGCAAGAACCAATATAAACCTATAAATGGAAATGATAATGCGAACATACAAAATAATGGAAATTTCAATCTGAAAAAGTTTATTAATTTTTTAGAATTATGAATAAAATATGTCTAAATACTTGACTACCTACTAGTAACCTATGGTATAATGCTAAATGGATGTTACAAATGGATTGTTATGTCCAGTGAGATGGTAATGCCTATTATATGTTAGGATAGAGCTTTTTGCATTAGATTGTTAACTGGTTCTAAAAGGTGACAGTATGAAGATACTTAAGAAATTCGATAATAAGTATGTAACTAGTTTTATTATGTTGGTAGCGTTATTTCTCCTTACATACTATGTTGTGTTTCGGACGTGTGATTTAAAGACTTTAATGAAAATTATCCATGATTCGGATAATACATTTTTAATAATTGCAGTCTTTATGGTTTTTGGAAATATATTTTTGGAAGGTATTAGCTTATCTATATTGGGACAGTCCATAGGAATGTCAATTGGTATCATTAGAAGCTTCTGCTATTCCTGTATAGATTTATTTTATTGCGGAATAA
Source organism: Bacillota bacterium (assembly GCA_023411225.1). Classification (GTDB taxonomy): domain Bacteria; phylum Bacillota; class Clostridia; order Lachnospirales; family Lachnospiraceae; genus KM106-2. Next base: position 11,409 of record JAEYPA010000085.1, on the reverse strand, counting down.
CACCATCTGCTACTGGTGGTCAGCCTGTGTTGGCTTACTACATGTCAAAGGATGGGCTTCCTATTTCTAAAACCTCAATTGTAATATTACTCTATACGGTAATATATAAGGTTGTGTTACTTTTCTTAGGTCTTATTGTATGTTTTGTACATCGAGATTTTATTATGCGTAACCGTCTGACTTTTTGGCTGTTTATTGCAGGTATTATTGTTAATATTGCGATTATAGCAGCATGTTTATTGTGCATGTATAGCAAAACGATTGTTAAGAAAGTAGTATCAGGATTTTTTAAAATTTTAGCTAAACTACACATCATGAAACGGCCACAAGCTAAGTTGGAAAGTGTTTATAAGCATTTGGAAGACTATCATACCAGTGCTGTATTTATTAAAGATCATCCATCTGTGTTGGTAAAAACCACTATCGTGACTCTAATACAGAGATGTGCCTTATTTACTGTAGGTTATTGTGTGTTTCGTAGCTTTGGCTTAAAAGGTTTTAATGTAATGGATATTTTTGCACTTCAGGTGGTAATCTCTATTACAGTAGATTCCTTGCCTCTGCCAGGTGCTGTAGGTGTATCTGAGGCTATGTTTATGTTACTATATGCAGAGATATATGCAGAAAACTATGTGGCGCCAGCTATGGTGTTGACAAGAGGAATTAATTTTTATTTTCAATTAGTGTTTACCGGTATCATAACGGTATTGTATCACTTTTTTGTTACTAGACCCAGTAAATGTGCTGAAGGGAGAAAGATATAATGATAGGCTTCTATAATTATACTGTTATTTTGACTTACATTGGAGCAGGCTTAGCGTTGTTTGGAGCTTATAGTGCAATTGATGGCAGTACATCTTTGGCAATGTTGATGCTTATGCTTGCAGGACTTTGCGATATGTTTGATGGAACTGTAGCTAAAACAAGAAAGAGGACAGTTCAAGAGAAGCGATTCGGAATTCAGATTGATTCCCTTTCTGATTTAGTTTGCTTTGGTGTTCTTCCTGCAGTTATCGGATATAATTTAGGTATGAAAGATCATATAGCATACTATATTGTATTAATATGCTATACTTTAGCAGCTTTAGTTCGATTGGCGTACTTTAATGTAATGGAAGAGGAACGTCAGCAGACAACAGGTGGTCCAAGAGTGTATTATGAGGGATTACCAGTTACCAATGTGGCTTTGATACTTCCGTTGGTTTACAGCTTCCGTGAGTATATCGGTTCTTGCTTTCCACAGGTGTATGCTGTTTGTTTGGCAATTATTGCAGTTGCTTTTGTTTTGAAATTTAAAGTGATAAAGCTTCAAATGAAAGGCATGCTAGTGTGTTTAGTGGTTGGTATCGCTGAATTTATCTGGTTTGTAAAGGGGTTCTAATATGAGCGTAATCAAAGATCGTAAGGGGCATTATTTGACTACAAATGAAAGCCAGGAAGTAACTCTTGGTTTACTGTATAAAACAGTCCCTGGTAGAGTGCTGTTAAAAGTATTAACAAAACCAGTGATATCCAGGATAGTTGGATGTTTTTTGGACAGCGGTTTATCTACAGGAATTATTGATATCTTTTTGAAAAACTCAAACATCAAGCTAAGTGATTATGAAAAGCGAAGATATCGTTCTTATAATGAATTTTTTACACGTAAGATTAGAAAAGGAAAGCGACCAATCAGTAAGGATCCAAAAGTCTTTATCAGTCCATGTGATTCGAAGTTTTCTATTTATAAAATTAATGATCACAACGTTTTTCATATTAAAGGTTCCGCTTATACATTGAAGGATTTACTTGATGGAGACGAGATTTACAAGGAGTTTGAAGGCGGATATTGCATGATCTTCCGTCTTACAGTAGATGATTATCACCGTTACTGCTATATTGATGATGGTGTAAAGGGCGAGAATTACTTTATTCCGGGGGAATTACATACAGTAAATCCAATTGCCCTTGAACATTGCAACATCTATAAACGTAACTGTAGAGAATATACTGTGTTAGAAACAAAGCATTTTGACAAGGTTGTACAAGTAGAAGTTGGAGCTATGATGATTGGCCGTATTATTAACCATCATGGAAAACATGCTTTTAAGCGTGGTGAAGAGAAAGGCATGTTTGAATTTGGTGGCTCAACTACAGTACTACTTGTAAAGAAAAATCAGATTAAGGCAGATCCTGATTTACTGGAGAATTCTAGAGAGAATATTGAGACCATTGTGAAGCTTGGTGAACGCATTGGTTATAGTGTAAAATAAAAGAGTTATTAATCCCTGTCTTATGATAGACAGGGATTTTCCTTTTTATGCAAAAAGCACCATATATAGTTTTGATAAAAAGTAGTTTACTATATTTTGTGGTTCCCCTAGACGTTTTTCTCTTTCTGTGATATACTGTTTCAGACAACGGATTACGAAAGGACGAAAGGACGAAAGGCATGAAAGTTATTAAAAGGGATGGACGTATCGCAGAATTTGATCGTAATAAAATTATGGCTGCAATACGTAAAGCAAATGTAGAGGTTGAAGATTATGAACGTATATCTGAAGATAAGATTGAATCAATTGTCGCAGGCATCGAAGGTCTCAAAAGAGATCAGATGCAGGTGGAAGATATTCAGGATATGATTGAACAAAAATTAATGGCTTATGGTAAATTTACTTTAGCCAAGACTTATATTATATATCGCTACAGCAGAGAACTAGTAAGAAAAGCAAATACCACAGACGAGTCCATTATGAGCCTTATTAAAAACAGTAATAAGGACGTGATGGAGGAAAACTCCAACAAAAATGCTGTCATTGCCAGTACGCAACGAGATCTGATTGCCGGAGAAGTTAGTAAGGATTTAACAAGACGTCTTTTACTACCTGAGAAAATTAGCAAAGCACATGAGGAAGGAATTCTTCATTTTCATGATGCAGATTACTTTTTACAGTCTATTTTCAATTGCTGTCTTATTAATATTGGGGATATGTTGGAAAATGGAACTGTTATGAATGGAAAACTGATTGAAAGTCCAAAAAGCTTTCAGGTAGCCTGCACAGTAATGACGCAAATTATATCTGCAGTAGCCAGCAGTCAGTATGGAGGGCAATCTGTAGATGTACGTCATCTTGGAAGATATCTTCGTAAGAGTAAAGATAAATACGAGACACACTATAAAGCAAAGTACGGAGACAAGATTGCACCGGAGCTGATGGAGCAGTTTATCAGCGATCGCTTACAGGATGAATTAAAGAGTGGTGTACAGACTATTCAGTATCAAATAAATACCTTAATGACTACCAATGGCCAATCTCCATTTGTCACCCTATTCCTGAACCTAGACAAGGACGACGAGTATATAGAAGAAAATGCCATGATTATTGAGGAAATCTTAAGACAACGTCTGGAAGGAATTAAAAATGAAAAAGGTGTTTACATTACACCTGCTTTCCCTAAGCTGATCTACGTCTTAGATGAGCATAATTGTTTAAAGGGTGGCAAGTACGACTATATCACGAAGCTTGCAGTAAAATGTTCTGCAAAACGTCTATATCCGGACTACATCTCTGCCAAACAGATGCGTGCTAACTACGAAGGTAATGTATTTAGTTGTATGGGGTGTAGAAGTTTTCTCTCTCCTTGGAAGGACGAAAATGGTCAATATAAGTTTGAGGGACGTTTTAATCAAGGTGTAGTCAGTTTAAATCTGCCTCAGATTGGTATTATTGCAGATGGCGATGAGGAATACTTCTGGCAGCTGTTAGAAGAGCGTCTGAGCCTTTGTTTTGAAGCTTTAATGTGCCGCCATCGTGCGTTAGAAGGTACTCTATCAGATGTCAGTCCAATACACTGGCAGTACGGAGCTATTGCTAGGCTAAAAAAAGGTGAGACCATTGATAAATTACTTCACAACGGATATTCCACCATTTCCTTAGGTTATATCGGTCTTTATGAAGTAACTAAGCTTATGACTGGTGTCAGCCATACAGATTCAAAGGGAACTGAGTTTGCGCAACGTCTTATGAATCGACTTCGTAAGGCTACAGATACTTGGAAGGATGAGACCGGAATCGGCTTTGGCCTATATGGTACGCCTGCAGAATCCTTATGCTACCGTTTTGCTCGTATTGATAAAGAACGTTTTGGAAGTATTGAAGACGTAACTGATAAAGGTTACTATACTAATTCCTATCATGTGGATGTTCGTGAAAAAATTGATGCTTTTAGCAAGTTCAACTTTGAGAGCCAGTTTCAGGTGATTTCTTCCGGTGGAGCTATCTCTTATGTAGAGATTCCAAATATGAGGCACAACCTGGAAGCCCTAGAGGAGATTGTGAAGTATATCTACGACAACATCCAGTATGCAGAGTTCAACACCAAATCTGACTATTGCCATGTTTGTGGCTTTGACGGTGAGATTACCATAAATGATAATCTAGAGTGGGAATGTCCACAGTGCCATAATAAGGATCATTCTAAAATGAACGTAACTAGAAGAACATGCGGATACTTGGGCGAGAATTTTTGGAATGTAGGAAAAACGAAAGAAATAAACGCAAGAGTGTTGCACATTTGAGGAGGAAGTTGATCTCATAATTACAAAGTCAACGGATACAATGCTTTAAAAAGAATAGAATAATATGAAACAGTCTCATAATTGTAACTAAGCATTTAACGCTAAGCAATTATGAGACTGTTTTTTTACATTACACTGTAAAAAAGCGCTATTGATAGTTATTATATGGCAATATAACTTAGAAACATAACTAATAGATGTAAATAAATTGTAAAATATACCAGTGTTTTATTTACATATCATTTTCTGATTTATATAATTTGTATAGAAATTCTGTTCTAGATAGGAGACGACAGAAGATATTTACAAGAACTAAGTAAAATATAGTGGAAGGGAGAAAATAAAATGATAAAAAGTAGTATTTGGCAAAAAGTAATTAGTTCGGTACTTGCTGGTCTGCTACTATGTGGTTTGTCTGGTTGTATGCTGCTTCCTCGGGAGAAAGAGGAAAGAGAGGTTTCATTTTCCAAAGTAGAAGAGATACCGCAGTATTCTTTTATATCACCAGAAAGAATGGATATGGAAAAGGCAGTAGATATCCCATGTGTATATAGACAAAAGAATGATGTACACCTTAGTTTTAAGTTAGCTAATCGGATGGTGAACATAGTAAATGTTAAAAGCGGAGACAAGGTAAAAAAGGGAACGCTATTAGCAAGCTTGGATATGAGTGATTTGGAGGAAGAGATTAAGGCTCTTGAACCAGAAATACAGTTAATGAAAAAATCTATAGAGCTGTTGAAATTAAAGGCATCTTATGATAAGCAGTCTGCCGAGTTGGAATATAAATACAACAACGTGATGAAGGTTCAAATGCATCAGAATATACGAACCATAGAAGATACTCTAAAAACTGAGGTAGAAGCCAAAGAGGATGAAATATACATACAGAATTTTGTATTGGAGAAGAAAAAGAAGGAGTTAGCAGATGGAAAGATATATGCTCCTATGGATGGTGTTGTAAGCTTTGTACAAGAAGACTTAATAGGCAGCTTATCGGAAATGCATTCTATCGTTATAAATATGATTGATATATCGGAATGTGCATTTGAAATCTTTGTTTCAGAGGACACAGCTTTCTTAAAGACTGGAGAGACTTATACAGTTAATTGTGAAGGGAGTTCTTATGAAGGAACAATTCTTCCGCAAGAAGGTAGTAAAAAAGGTTTTATTTACCTCAGATTAAATAAGCCACCAAAGAATTTGTCTGTGGGAAAAAATGGAACCATCCATCATTTAGTAGCTAAAAAGAAAAATGCATTAGTATTGCCGGCCAATAAGATTCATAAAGGGGAAGGTTACTATTTCGTCTATGTAGTAAATAAGGATAATGTAAAATGCATTCAAAAGGTAGAAATAGGATTAAAAAACAATGATTATGCTGAAATAGTAAGTGGCTTAAAAGATAATGATAAGATAATAAATTAGTAGTTGGGAGGAAATATACATGAAAAAGATAGCATCAAAATTGACTGTAATCTTAGTACTTACCTCTTTGCTATTGTCTGGTTGTAAAGGTAATCAGAAGGAGCGTAAACAACCTGAACTTTTGACACCAGTTAATGTAAGTGAGAAAACGGAGAAGGTAACTTATCGAGATATTGGTAACACGCAGAGTACAGACACGACTGTCATTCCCTTATCAGAGGAAGTGTTCTTTACCAAAGGAGGAGTTTTTGGTGAATACCATGTAAGCATTGGAGATAAAGTAAAAAAAGGTCAGAAACTAGCCAGTCATAGTAATAAACAATTTGAGCAGGAGCTGAAGCAATTACAAAATACTTACGATGAGACAAAAACCAACTATGATAATGAGAGAAAAATGAATGATTTGAATATTAAGATTATAAAAGAAAAGTTGGTAAAGGAAGAATCCAATATAAAGACTGCCACAGCAGGTAATACTACAGATATTAGGTATAGTATTGACAAACTAAAGCTGGAACAAAAGAGTATTCAGCATATAGCAAAGGTAAAGTACCAGGAATACCAAGAAATGTTATCCAATTATGGCTCTAAAATAGCGACACTAAAAGATAAAATGAGATCAAACTACATAGTTGCTCCATTTGATGGGATTGTGACCTCTATCGCTTACGACATAAAGGAAGGAGATGTTGTAAGTTCATTTTCACCTGTCGTTTGTGTCGCAGATAACTCTAGGCTTCAGATTGATTTTAATGAATATTTTTTCAATACGGAAGCATATAAGCCAGATAGATTTTATGCAATTATAAATGGCAAGGAGTATGAAGTGAAGGCTTCAAATGATTTTATGATTCAACAAAAAAAGAAAGAAGATATGCCCAAGGTTGGAGAGTCTGCTATAGTTTGTATGCAAAGCAATTATCGGAAACATGTTATGTCCATTACGAATAAAGCCGTCTATAATGAAGGATATGACCTTAATTTTGTGTATCGAATCAAGGATGGCAAGAAAGAAAAGGTACCTGTAAAGATTGGGGCTAAAACTGATATATATACAGAGATTATTAGTGGATTGCAGGAAGGAGATGTAGTATACAGTGATTAAGAAGGGACAGTTATTGGCCATAGTAATGGTATTTTTAGTAGGTGCCACACCAACAATTGGACTATCTGCTACAGCCTCCTCTACTGAGGAAAGTGATAAAGGGCAGGAGGATTCAATTACGCAGCAATTGACAGATAAAAATGATATATATTTTGATGCACTAAAGGATGTAAATAAACCTAATAACAATGTGTATAGCGTTGATTATGGTACTATAAAGACGCAGAGTAGGCAAAAAGAAGCACTCCTTTATTTTTCTAAGTATAAAGAAGTAATGATTCCTGCTGATTTTGGACCGGTACGACTGAAAAAATTAATGGTTAAAGAAGGAAGTATGGTAAAGAAAGGGACACCGGTTGCAAAGATTACTACAAGTATTGATGAAGTCGAATTAGCGAGAAAGAGTTTGGATTTAAAGAGAGCGGAAGAAGCATATCAAAGATTTGTTATTAGTCAGAATAAGACCTTACAGGAACAAAAGAAAGTTGAAAAGCTGATGATAGATAAGCAGGATAAAAAAATAGCTATTCTGGAATATGAAAAAGCAAAACTCGACTTTGAAATTAATAAAGAAAATCAGAAGAGACAGATTGAATCCTTGAAAGATGAGATAGAAAAGAGCAAAACGATTAAGAATACAACAGAATTGCTAGCACCAATCGATGGTTATGTTGTTAGCATAAGTGATCCAGGTGAGGGTAAACAGATAGAAAATAGCTTAATGAGAATTGCAGATCCAACGTCCATTCTTTTTCAAGTAAAAGATACTGAAAGAATGTTTAAATATAACATGAGTGTTAATTTAACCGTAAATGGAGAAGGAAGTAAGGAGCATATTATCAAGGGAAAGATATTAACTACAGTTTTTGATTTATATGGGGGAAGAACCACGACCCCAGATAGTTGTCTAATAAAACCTGATAAACCTGTTAAATTAAAAGATTTACAAAAAAAGAAAATATCCGCAATCATTGATGTATTTTCCATGGACCATGTACTAGTTGCTCCAATTGAGGCTGTGAATGCTTCCTTAGTTCAGGATGATTTTATCAGAGTGGCATCTGCCTATGTATTACTGGATGGTAGTCTTGTGGAGAAGTATTTTCAGTTTGGAACCAGAAATGAAAAGTATTATCAAATTGTCGCAGGATTAAACAAGGGAGATAAGCTTATTTTGAATAATAAAACAATAGAAAGGTAGGATCTGTATGATACGAATAATGCTACAAAAGCTGATTCATAAAAAGTGGTTGGTCATCAGCCTGCTTATTGGGAATATACTTCTTATTGCAATCACGGCTAGCTATCCGATGTATAGGGAATCTTCCTTACAAAAGATGTTAACTACTGAGTTTGAAAACTATAAAGAAGCAAACAATGTCTATCCTGCCCAAATCGTTCTCGGACATGCTATGGATAAGGAGAACCAGGCAAATGATTTCTGGGAAATGGAAGAGAAAAGTAATAACATATGTAATAACCTTGGATTAACCATAAAGGAAATTGTGACACAATATCATACAACCAATTCTAAAATGATTCCCAAAATGATTCGTGATGGAGATGATAATGAGAAGGTATTTGATTTATATTCCATGTCAGATTTCAAAAAACATAGTACCATTATTTCCGGAACAGAATTTTCTGACTCCGTAAGTGAAGACGGTTTGATAGATGCAGTAGTTAGTCAGGCTACCTTTGATCATCTAGGATTATTAGTAGGAGATGAATTCACCTGCTCCAATTTAAAGGGAAAGAACGGTCAACAATTAAAATTACGTATTGCAGGTATTTTTACTATTTCAAATAAAGATGATACATATTGGAATATTGCTCCGTCAGAACTGATAAATGGGCTCTTTATCAGTCAAGACATATTTAAATCAGAACTATTATATGATAACCAATTTCATAATGCATTAACAGGACAGTGGGTGGTTAATTTTGATTATAAGAAAGTAATTCCAGACCAAGTGACTTCTTTATATAATAAAACATCATCCATGGTGACAGCAAGTTCCACGATACATAAATCATTTTCTGAGCCGGCATACTTGCAGGTATTGTACAACTATAGTTCAAAGATAAACAAGATTAATTCCACTCTGCTAATCTTGATTATTCCATTATTTGTATTGTTGTGTGCTTTTATCTTTATGATATCAACACAAATGTTAAATATGGAGGAGAACGAGATTTCATTATTTAAAAGCAGAGGAGCCAGTAAGAAACAAATTTTTACATTATATTTGTTACAATCTATTTGCTTATCAGTGGGAAGTCTTGTGTTTGCAATCCCACTAGCAGGTTTACTTTGTAGGATATTAGGGTCTGCAAATGCTTTTCTGGAATTTGTTCAAAGGACATCACTTACAATAACGTATAGTAAAAGTGTAGTCCTATATAGTCTGGGTGCAATGTCAGTTTCTATCCTGATTACCATATTGCCTGTTTTAAAAAGCAGTGCCATAAGCATTGTTAATCTCAAACAGAAAAAAGCTAGAAGCCAGAAGGTGTTTTGGCAGAAATTCTATCTGGATGTTGTGATGCTTGGGGTGTCTTTGTATGGATTTTATTCCTATAGTAGACAAAAGACAGATATATTATACCGTGTGGTCGGTGGACAAAGTATCGATCCATTACTGTTTTTAAGCTCATCTTTGTTTATTTTGGGGGCAGGATTATTTGCCCTACGTTTGCAGCCACTACTTATAAAACTCCTATTTAAAGTAGGTATGAAGAAATGGAAACCAGCTAATTATGCTTCCTTATTGCAGATTATTCGAACAGGACGCAAACAATATTTTATTATGGTCTTTATGATTTTAACCGTTGCTCTAGGGATCTTTAATTCCACCATTGCCAGAACGATTGTCTTAAATGCAGAAGAGAATACAGCATATTCGACGGGAACCGATATTGCATTTCAAGAGGAATGGAGGAATAATTTAGGAGCGGTTTTGAGTAGCCCAGAGCCAATACCGTTTGTATGGTATGAACCAGAGTATATTCGCTTTTCCAAGCTTAACGAAGTGGCTTCATTAGCGAAGGTTTATCGAAATCCTAACGTAGTAGCGAATTCCTCTGATGATATGAAAACAGAAGTAATGGCCATTAGTACAAAAGATTTTGGAAACACAGCTCGCCTCCCAGAGGGACTAAACAACCACATGTTCAATGAGTATCTAAACGTTTTATCTACTAACCCAAATGCAGTAATACTATCTTCTAATTATGCGACCCAAAAAGGATATAAGATAGGAGATACCATAGAATTTAGTAATGATAATGATGAGATAAGTTATAATATAGAGGGCGATAAGACGGTTAGAGCCGTTATCTATGCGTTTGTAGACTATTGGCCTGGTTATAAACCAACCAGTATCAAGACATATCAGAATGGGACCTGTGGGACAGTAGACAATTATTTGATAATAGCAAACCTCGGTAATATACAGCAGCAATGGAAAATAGAGCCATATCAGGTCTGGATGAAATTGAAGAATAAGGACACAGGATTCTTTTATAATTTTATTCAGAATCAGGATATCAATTTGGAAATGCTGGCTGATAAAGAACAGGAGGTACTCAATATAAGCAAGGATTCTATGTTCCAAGGAACGAACGGTATCCTGACCATGAGCTTCATCGTAATTCTGATTTTATGTTTCATAGGGTATCTAATCTACTGGATTCTATCCATCCGAAGTAGAGAGTTATTATTCGGTGTATTTAGGGCTATGGGGATGTCCAAACGAGAAATTATTCGTATGTTAATTAACGAACAAGTATTTACAGGTGGTTTGGCAATTGCTTTAGGTGCAGGTATAGGTTTACTGGCTTCTCATTTATATATTCCTATGATTCAGATAGCTTATGCGGGAGATAATCAGGCTCTTCCATTGGAGCTTATGACAAAAGCAAGTGATATGGTACGGCTATTTGTCATTGTTGCCCTGGTATTTGTAGTTTGTATAAGTGTACTGGTTAGTATTGTTAATAAATTAAAGATATCAGAAGCATTGAAGCTAGGAGAAGACTAATAGTAGAAGTAGGAGGAAGTATATGGAAGGCATACTGGTTACAAAAAATATCAATCGAATCTTTCCCATGGCCGGAAAAGACAGCTTTCAAGCACTGAAAGACATCAACATTGAAGTCCCTGCTGGAAAACTAGCAATCTTACGTGGGCGCTCTGGTTCTGGAAAAACGACTTTAATTAATATATTAGGTGCTCTAGATACCCCAACTTCCGGGCAGGTGTATTTTTTAGGAAGAGAGATCACAGAGGTAAGTGATAGTGAAAAAGAGCAGCTCA
>JAEYPA010000080.1 GCA_023411225.1 Bacillota bacterium | reverse complement strand
TGAGCTGCTCTTTTTCACTATCACTTACCTCTGTGATCTCTCTTCCTAAAAAATACACCTGCCCGGAAGTTGGGGTATCTAGAGCACCTAATATATTAATTAAAGTCGTTTTTCCAGAACCAGAGCGTCCACGTAAGATTGCTAGTTTTCCAGCAGGGACTTCAATGTTGATGTCTTTCAGTGCTTGAAAGCTGTCTTTTCCAGCTATGGGAAAGATTCGATTGATATTTTTTGTAACCAGTATAGGTTCCATTATTTTTCTCCTTTACTCCTGTTATTAGTCTTCTCCAAGCTTCAAGGCCTGAGCGATTTTTAATTTCTTGACAAGAGAGGCCAAAACCATCATACAAACGACAAACACAAGAGCCACAATAACGAATAACCGAACCATATCACTTGATTTTGTCATAATTTCCAATGGAAGCACCTGATTATCTCCTGAATAGGAAATTTGAATCATAGGAATATATAACTTGGAGGCAAGCACACCTATTCCTCCACCTAACACAATCGCTAATCCACCGGTAAAAAGTTGCTCGTTGATTAACATATGTATAATCTCTCGTTTGGACATTCCCATGGCTCGGAATACACCAAATAGCAGTTCTCTACCACTGATAGACAGTATCCAATAAATTAAATACCCGATACTACAGAGCACTAGGATTACGATGAAGCTCATGGTTAGAATGCCATTGGTTCCCTGGAAAACAGAGTCTTTTCTGATACCTAGTACTGCTTGTTTTCTATCTTTGATGCTACTAACACTAATTTCATTTTTCTTTATATAATCATAGAAAAAGTTAGTATCCGCTCCCTTTAACTTCATCCATATCTCGTAAGGTTCTTTCCCCCATATCTGCTGAACACGACTCAGATGGGCGATCACCAAGTAATCATCTACCACCTTATTACTATTATCTTCATTGATTTCTACGTGAGTAGGCGAATAACCAGGCCAATAATCTACAAACCCATAGACTACACAAGCCAAAGACGGTCTATTTCCTGCATTTATATTTATGATATCACCAATTTTCAATCCATGTTTTGTCTTATAATTCGATGATAGTAATACAGCCTCCACATTGGTTGACAATGCATTAAGATACTCATTAAATAATACTTTATTTAGTCCCTCTGGGAGATATGCAGTTTCTCCAAATTCCTTCGTATTGATTGCCATTATTTGTGATGTTACCTTTGCAGTAGAATCCACATTTATTTCTGTCATTCTAAAAACCTTTGCTGAGGCTTTTACTTCGGGAAGTTGTGAATATGTACTATATTCCGGTTCTATCCATTCGCCTTCACTGTCCTCTCCTCCCGATGATGGACTGTCTTTTTGCTTCCAATTCTCCTCAAATGTAAGTTCTGCCCCTGTAGAATATTCTGCATTCTTCTCTGCATTTAATACTATTGTTCTGGCTATGGTAGAATTAAAAATTCCTAAAGCAATGGTCAGAATCATAAAAACCATGATGAAATATTGTTTATTTCCTGTTCGTATAATTTGAAGAAAAGCTGCATAATTAGATGGTTTCCATCTCTTCTTACCTATTCTGTAAATTAATTTTACAAGAAGAGGCTGTAACCGTAGCGTAAACAGAGTGGCGCCCAAGATAAATAAGGATGAGCTTAAAAACAATAGTGGATCTATACTCTTACCTTCAATAACTCTACTTAGCAAATCACTTTTATTTTGGTCAAAGGAATAATATCCATATAAGGATATCGCTAGTATCACAACATCAAGATATAATTTTTGCCATAGTTTCTTTTGCTTCCTAGCCTTTTTCTGTTTTAGATTTACAATACTTAGGGCACTGTTCTTTAATACAGGCAATATAGTGATAAGAATTGATACAATCATTGCTCCCAGGCTATATAGTAGAGCACTTTTAGTGTACTTGATTGGAAGTGAAGTCCTGTTGATAAACTCCAAAAAGGCATTAGCGGAACCAAGCACTTTACAGAGGATACTTGCTAATGGTAAGCCCAACACAAAGCTTCCTCCAGCCATGCATGCAGATTGCAATAAATATAGACCAAATATCTGTTTTCTACTGGCCCCTCTACTTTTAAACAGAGAGATTTCATTATCCTCCAAACTAAGTATCTGGCTGGAAATCATGAAGATAAAAGCACATAGAAGCACAAACAATGGTATAATTAATAGAAATAAGGTAGATTGTGCCTTATTCAACTTTGATTTATAATTGTTCAGTACATGTAAGTAACCTGATTCCTCAAATGATTTATATTTCTTAACACCTACCGTCATTCTGGATTCTGTTTCCTTAATTAATTTATCTACCTGTTCTGGTTGTACTTTTGTATAGTCAAAATCAATCCTCCATTGTCCATCGATTGCATTATGAAACCCTTTGTCGTATAGGAACTCGGACTTAAATATATCTTGACTGATAAAAAACTCATTCATATAGGAGGATGGATCGATCTTCCAATAGGAATTGCTTTCATAATTTACTGTAAAAATACCTACAACACGTAGTTTTATAGCTTTTCCATCCTTGCCCTTCATACCATCACAGTTGAAGGTATCTCCGATTAACAGATCTTTAAATTGAAATGTTTGCTGACTTACCACTACATCAATGTAACCCTCTTTGCTTAATGAATCAGAGAACTCTGAACCAGCTAAAATCGTGCTGTGTTCTTTAAAATCTGACATAGATATAAGGTTAACAACCTTAGCTGAATTTTCGATATCACGACTCTCTGTAGGTATACAATTTACATTCGGAATTCCATATTCGGTCACTTTTTTATCCATAGTCAAATCAAGTTCATCACATATTGTATTGCTTTTCTTTTCCATCTCCCAGAAATCATTCACCTGCTTCTCATTATCCATAGAATGCTCCAATGAGATTTGTGAGGGATACATTTTATATGATTCCATGTAATTGTCAAACTCCGTAATCATCATCTTTTGCAAGGAAGCATCTCTATACATAGGATAACTGGCTGCTATGGCAACAAGAAGAATATTTCCTATAAGTAGACTGATGATTAACCATTTTTTGTACAGTAACTTTTGTAACATTAAACGTAACATAAGAATCCTACCTTTCCCGCTGTCTAATTTCTTAGAATAATCTTTGTTCCTTTATCTAACCCAGTAATCACCTGATAATTCTTATCATCATCTAATCCAATTAAACACATTTGCTCTGAAAGGTTACCACCTACAGAAATACCAACCGGTAAAATATGAAACCGAGCTTCATCAGTTTCGCTTTCTGTTGCATTCTTTGGAATAACCAATACATTATTCATAGTGCATATATTTACCTCAGCCTTGTACTTTTTAGCTTCCATGCTAATTTTAAGATTCTTATGATCTGGTTTTACATAGCATATTGCTCTTGCATTTTCATCCTCTTCCATCAAGTAGGAAGAAATAATTTTCCCTGATATTGTCTTATTTTCTCCACCTTCAGCAGATTCTTCTTTCAATGTCACACGCATGTTGTATCGGAATTTTAAGTTCTTATCTGGTATCTTAAATAGTACCGTTGTTGGATCTATCATCTTTACAAGAGTTATACTGTGGTCTATCTCTGTACCCAATTTAAGATCTTCTACGCTTTCCACATATCCATCTATAGGTGCCAATAATTCTGTTGTCTTTTCCTCAGTTTTAATTTTTGAAACCTCATCCCTACAACGTTCTATTTGTCTTAGTTGGCTTCGCTTTGACATCTCGAATACCACTTTAGCCTTCTTATACTCTGCCCTTGCTACTTTCTTATCTAATTTATCTACTATCGTATTCAAAGCCTGCTCTTGCTCTCTTAGCCCTCTGGACTGGGCGTTACTAAAGTTCTGATAAACATCTTCTAGTCTCTTTAATTCTAAAGATTTCTCCTCTAAGTTGGTTTTATCTATCTTTGTAGTTAATTTTACAACTGGAGTTCCTTTTTTTACTTTATCTCCTCTTTTTACCAATATCTTCTTAAATATCACACTACCTAGTTCCATGGGAACAGTAACACTCTCACTCTTTGGATAGTATGGTGTGGCAGTAACAGATGCTCTTTGTTCTATTTTCCCCATATCTACCACAGCCGTCTTATAGCTTTCTTTCCCGGCATTTTTAAGTGCATCATAATACACATATTCTGAAGTGTCATCTTCACCATCTTTTTTCCCATATGCTGTAAAAGAAGAGCCTAGCGTAAAAGTGGTACCCAGGACAAATACAAAAGTAAACGATAATAATCTTCTTTTAATACTCATTTGATACTACATCCCCTTCCTTAAGCCCACTAATAATTTCATAATAGAAATCTGTTTGTGTTCCTATCTCTACATATACCTTCTCTTTTTGTCCATTATTCAATCGATATACAAAATGTCGCTCTAACCCATCTGGTCTAACAGCTTTATAGGAAACTGTCAATACGTTCTCTTTGTAGTTTGATGAAATGCAAACTACACCTACATCTCCAAATTCAACCTTATCCTTACCATTCTTTAAGGTAAAATTGCAGTTAGACATAATAGACTGTAAAGAAGAATTTTTTGACTTATTATTAAGGCTATCACAAGGTTCCAAATCATAATTCTTCCCATTTATAGTGACATATATCTTATTCGCCTGGTTAATTTTATGCATTTCTTCCAGCTCACAAGTAATATATTTCTTAGAGGTATCAACCACTTGTATCAGAGGCGTATCACGGTTAACCTGGCTTCCTTTCTCTATATCGACTATATAAGAAACCACTCCATCAAAAGGAGCCACGATAGTATTGTTTTCTATCTTCTTCTTTAATGCGACTATCTTTGCATTCAAATCGCTTTGCTGAATCTGGTACATCCTATATTTTGATAAGGAAGTTTCTTCTATATTTTCCAAACTCAACTTCAACTTATCAATCCTAGCCAGAATTTCGTTTTTTCTATCAGTATCTTCTGCTTTCATCATTGCCTTTTCTTTCTCAAGATTTGCATGAATAATTTCCTTCTCTACAGAATTGAGTTGTTTTTCTTCCTCATAAGCTAATTGCATATCTTTATAATTATTTACTAGTTGATTTAGTTCTGTTTCATATTCTGTGTCACTTTGACTAACCAGTACCTGACCTTTTTTTACTTTATCGCCTAGGCTCACATGATATTTTTCAAAGATTCCATCCCTATCAAAGGATAAATCCTCTGGATATGGAACAACATGAGCTTCGAGAGGCAATATATTGCTTATTGTACGATAAGTAGCTACCTCTGATCTATCACTTACATTTACGGGACTTAACAATTCCGGCTCCTTGAACACCTTTCTATTGCTTTTACAGCCTGATAAAAACAAGGAAATAAGTAGTAGCGATATTACCAATCTAGATACTATTTTATTCATTTTCTTCTCCTCCCATAGAATCTAGTATTACCTGATCGTGCTCCGTTAGACCACTAACAATCTCTGTAAATTCCATAGTTTCCTCTCCAACCTCCACTTTTTTCATAACCTTTATATTATCCTTATTTACCTGATAAACATAGCGGAAACCGTCCCCTTCTTTCACTACTCCCATAGGTAATGTTAATATACCTTTTCTACTTTGCAACTTATTATGAATAGTACCATTTTCTCCTAAAGTTAAGTTGGTTGACTGATCATTAATTTTAAGGTACTTCGAACTTGATTTTTTGTTCTTTACTAATACGATTGTTCCTTTATAGGAGCCACTAATACAATCTATGGTGTATGTTTTGCCTACCTTTAAATTATCTATATTATCTGTCCCAGATATCTCAAACGCACATTCCTTGGGATTTACCAGTCTAATAATAGGCAAATCTTTTTTTGATAAACTTGAAGCTAAATCCTCCATTACAAAAGTTATGATTCCATCATGAGGAGCATATATTTTTCCATCTTCATATAATTTTTTCTTTTCTTTCAACCTAATATTTTGTATGTATATCTCATTTTCTTGGGCTTTCAAGTCACCCTTCAGATTGACTTCTATATCTGCGATGCTTCGTTTACGTTCTTCTTTGGTTATATTTTTATACTTGTAATCAACTTCTATCAGCTTCTTATCATAAGTAGCCTTGTCCTTTAACTGTTTAATTTTCTCCTCAGACAGCTTAATTGCAGCTTTTAATGACTGAATCTCTTCATCTAAATCCTGCATTTGTAAGGACGCCAACAAATCACCTTTCTTTACTCTGTCTCCCTTGGTAACATTTACCACACCTACATAATTATCACTCAATTTAAAACTTAATTCTTCTTCCTTTAATTGTATGTACACACATGGAAATTCCTGTGTTACCTCCACGTCTTTTCTGATTGGTGTAATAGTCGTATAACTCGCCAACTTATCCATGTTGACATAAGATACCTTTCGTGTTACTTCCTCATCCGGAAACAACATACAACTTGACAAACTGAATACTAACAGTACAGCAAGTATCAGAATAATTACTTTTCGGTAATTACACACATGCATTATGATCACCTCTCCATTTCAAATCCTATAGTTTTTTGCAATTCTACCATAATCAAAAAATATATTTATATTTTTTGATTCACAGATATATCCTATTACTCTTAATAATTTCTTACATTTTCCTTATAAAAACAAATTATTTTAACATTGAACATAAAGACGCAACGTTCAACTTTTTATAATTTATTTTTCTTCTTTTACAATGTCAGGCTTAACAATGACTACCTTTCCCATCTACAAATCCAGCTTCCACTAATTCTATCTCATATTCATCAATACTTTGGCTAGCCAACAACTGACCTTTTTTTACTTTGTCACCAGCGTTAACATGGTATTTATTAAATACTCCTTCCATCTCAAAAGACAATTCCTCTGAACTATCCGCTAAACTAATCGAATCTAAAAGTTCAGTCTCGACAAATTACATAATAATCTAACAAGTATCGAGCATAATTCGCCGATAAGTACTTACTTGTACCATGCTAATCTCTCCATTTCATATCTTTTTTTGCCATTAGTTCCTAAATGCATAGCTACTCTTCAAAAGATACATAAAAAATGAATAAGAAATACATAAATGTTGTATCATAGTTGTATATTGTTGAATTTTCTATGTTTCACTCACTGTACAAAGTCTACTGATTTTTTATGGACATAGCCTATCAACCTTTACTCTCCAGTTTGTTTAAATTGAAGTGACAATATAATATGGAACATCGTCTCACATATAGGGAAAAATAGCTTTGCACTTTATTAAATCCATAAAACTCACTGCCTATATATCACAACGTGATATATGCAAATACCCCTATCACCGATACTTAAAAAAGTATACCGGTGATAGGGGTATCCTCAACCTTTGGTTTCATTCATTGTGTTTTCTACCATAAGTACATAACATTCTTTGACAATACTTTCTATCTGTAATTATTTATTTGAATATATCTCGTACATTCTTTATATTATTTTACTGATTATAGATTACATGGTTAATTGCATATATCGTTAAAAGTATTAAATTGGCTATGAAAAATTATTATCTTAAGCTTGAAAAGAACCAGATTGACATATGAACAATGCGCCATGATATGAATAACCACCTAAGCATTATCTGCTTAGGTATTGTGGATAATAATCTTGCGAAGGCCAAGAATTACTTAAATTCTCTTACAGATAAATTTCATGTAAAAAACAGAGAATTTTGTAAAACATTATAGTAAATGTCATAATCAATAATACAAACAATCTGGCAATTGAAAATAAAATAGGTCGTTTTTTAATATTGACATTGATAGGATAATTCCTATTGACGATATCAATCTATGCTCTATATTGTAAATACCCTTGATAATGCTATTGAGGATCACAAAAAACAAGTAAAGAAGATAAGAGAATGATTCCATGAAACAATGTTATCTATAACGATTCCTATAAATGGTTCGCGTTACTCTTGCTAGATATAAGCCGATACCTCCAGATAACAAGAGAAACAATATATACTGTATAATATCACCTATATTTAACGAACTAAATGTTGCTATAAGCATTATTAAGGCAATAAAAAACGCAGGAAAGAATATGAAGAAGGAAACCGAAGCTGCCTTGATTACACGTTTGTTTCTATCTTCTATACTTTGCATATCACTGAATGCTTCAGGACGTTCTTGAGTATATTCTTTACGCCATATAAAACAACTTGACATAATGCCAACAAGTTCCCAACCAAACTGTTCATAGGTTTTCTGATAATCACTCTTTGGAATTGGCTGTATATCATACACAAACCGATACTTTTTGGGTTCAGTTCTAATAAAAGAAAGGCGTATGCTACTCCACTGACCTATTTTTTCTATATTCCAACCCTGAAGTGCCATTTCTTCAAGCCAGTTTTCATAATCAGCTGGTACAATATGTTTTAATGCAGATAACCATACCACTTTTTTTGTTTTCATAAAATCCCCTCCAGATTTTGATAAATTTCTTTAATTCGATAAGCTTCTTCCTTGAGTATCAGCTTACCAACGTCTGTTATAATATAAAGCTTTTTACGTTCTACTTCCTTTGTTGAGACTATTAATCCGTCACTCTCCAGTTTGTTTAAGCTTTGATAAATCGTTCCAGCTCCTAGAACAATTCTATTCTTGGTTAGCTCCTTAACATGTTGCATAATCCCATATCCGTGTTTTTCTGTTTGAAGTGACAGCAAAATATAGAACATTGTCTCACTCATAGGGATAAATCTCTTCCGTACTCTATTAATATCCATAAAAGTCACCACCTATATGTCATAATGTAATATATCACGATATGATATATCTTATATCACAACGTGATATATGTCAATACCATTTAATCATTTAAATTCTTTGTTTACATTAATTACAGTTTTTCTGTGCTTTACTTGATAATACTTGGCTATCCGTATATTATTAATATTGAGATCAAAGTTATAGCGAATTTCAAAAGATGTTGAAGAACCTGTTAGGTTAGTAACTCTGATATTTATGTACCGAAAAAAGGAAGCGAAAATGAAAACCCAAATAATTAGCATTGAAACCGTCATTCACTTCATCGAAGATCATCTTGATGATAACCTGGAACTTGATACCGTAGCATCAGCCGTTCACTATTCCAAATATCATTTACATCGAATATTTACTGATACATTGGGAATGACAATTCATGATTATGTGGTTCGACGGCGGCTTACCGAAGTGGCGAAATTATTGGTATTCTCCCAAAAACCCATAATTGAGATTGCTTTAATCTGTGGTTATAAAAGCCAGCAGGCATTTACTAATGCTTTCAAATCTATGTATAAGATACCTCCTGCAGAATATAGAAAACAGAGAGAATTCTATCCCTTGCAATTGGAGTTTTCTATTCATAGAGAACCGACACCTATGGAAATCAAAAAGACAGATATCCGTTTTGCCAAAATGAGCGATATTCCTAAATGGATGGAGCTTGTACGCTTAGTGATTGATGGATATCCCCATCTTGACGAAGCAGAGTATCTTACAAAATTAAATGACAGTATTATGGAAAAACAGGCACTGATTTTAGAAGATAATGATAATGTTATTGGAATCATGGCTTTTTCTTATGATACAGGTAACATCGAGTTTATGGGAGTGCACCCACAATATCGGGGGCATGGGATTAAAAAGATCTTTTTAGATAGATTGATGGAAGAGTATCTTCCTAAGAGGGAAATTAGTATGACGACTTTCCGTGTCTATGATAAAGCCGATACTGGATATCGTGAAGAGTTAAAGCAGCTTGGGTTTGCAGAAAGAGAGCTTCTTATTGAATATGGTTATCCAACACAACGTTTCGTGCTTTCTCCATATAAATCATGAGGATAACTTAATTGTGAAATATTTATTGCTATTTTACACGGTATAACCGTTATTTTGTAGATAAATTAAGGAATCACTGGCCGATTGAATGTGAAGTGCCCCTTTTGCTAACTTAAAAAACCTAGCGAAGGGAGCACTTCAAAATGAACTTTTTATACTCGGAGACGGGAATGTGGGCATAGGCTCCTATTTTGTAAATGATCCGATTTCAATTAGATTTCCCTCTGGATCTGCAATATAGCTTGTCCTCTGTCCCCAGAACATCGTTCTTGGTTCCATAATACTTTTTGCACCTGCGGCTACTACCTCTGAAAATGTTTTATCAACTTGATCGTAATTATCCACGCTAAGTGCTATTTCATAGTGTCCGTTCACTCCGGCGCAATATGAATATGTTCGATCTGTCAACTTTTCAAAATCACTTTTACGGAATAGTAGGAATAGTGTTCCGTCCTTTTCCAAATAAACATTATAAGTATCTTCCTTTTCTTTGATTTCGAATCCAAGTACATCTCTGTAGAATCTAATCATTACAGCCATATCATCTACCATAATCCCTACTCCATCTAATTTCATATGTTACTCCTCCTTATTGAAACTTCTTCCATCAACAGGACACAGCTTATATGTTCCTTCTCTTTAATATCCGGTGTCCAATTTAAATAATTTATTCTTGTCAACCTGTCTAGCTTCCTCTTAAAATATATAATATCATAATAAACATGACATCTACATGGCATGTTTATGTACACAAACTATTCTCTTTTTCAATCATAGAGGCATCGTTTATCCATATCTGATATCAACATTCCATAAATAAAGCTATCCGTCCATTCTCCCTTATTCCAATAATCTTGAATAAAATGAGCTTCTCTACGCATACCGACTCTCTCACACAGTTTAGCCGATGAAAGGTTTCTAGCATCAAGATTTGCCTGTATGCGATGTATTTTCATTGTGCAAAATAAATATTCAATGACACTTCTTACAGCCTCCGATGCATAGCCTTTTCCAGAATATTCGTTATTAAATGTATAGCCTATTTCAACGGTTTCTTTCATATCGGTATACCATATAGAGATATTACCTATGACTACATTATTCATCTCGCAAGCTAAACTGATTGCTGTATCCTGAGTAAGAACATTCGCTGCCAACTTTTTATGAAATTCTTCCTCTAAAGACGATAAATTCCATGGCTCATGTAATAAGAATCGACAAGTATCTTCATTTTTATAAATTTCAAAAAAATCCATAATATCTGTTTCCTTAATCGGTCTGATTGTAAGTCTATTTGTTATGATTTCCATAATTTATCTCCTTAATCTCCTATTAATATCTATATTATAGGTTTTCTTGTCCTCTTTATCAATTTATATAAACTTTTTTCATCCATTGAGTTCACGACATTTTATAAAGGTGTTAACGCTCTCATCGATATCCTGTTTTGTTGTCTGCCAAGAGCATACACTTATTCTAATAACAGGTTCATTATTCCATACGGCACCACCACACCAGCATCTGCCACTGGCCTGAATATTATTTAAGGTTATATTGGTCCTATCCGCCGTTTCGCATTTCACAAGAATCTGGTTAAATACAACTTCATTTAGAATGATAAAGCCGTGCTCAGTTAATCTTTTTGCGAAATATTTTGCATATTCACAGAGCTGGTCAACCAGATTACTGATTCCACTTCTTCCAAGATATTTCAATGTCGCCCACAATTCTATACTTCTGGCCCGTCGTGACATTTCTGGCGTATAAAGCATTCCGTCTCTATTTTCACTATACTGTATATAAGAACCGGTTGCCTGCAGGGTACTCACAAGGGCGGAACGATTTTTGCAAAGTATGATTCCACAGTCATATGGAGCATTTAGTGTTTTATGAGCATCTGCAGACCATGAATCAGCTTTTTCAAAACCTTTAATCAAGTGATACTGATTTTTTGAGGCTGCGGCCCATAGTCCGAAAGCGCCGTCAACATGGACCCAGGCTCCTGCAAGGTTTGCAATATCGCATAGTTTGTCAATAGGATCAAAAGCACCACTGTTTACGTTACCTGCCTGCACAATCAACAGAGTATTACAATCTATTTGGGGTAGATTATCAAGGACAATTCGTCCCTGCTCATCTGCCGCCACAAGCTCAACACGCTCTTTACCAAGCCCTAGAAATGCCAATGCTTTAAATAATGAAGAATGAGCCTGTTCACTAAGTACAACCCTGATAGGGGGCGCTCCAAAGAGCCCTTTTTCACTAACATTCCAACCTTGTTTTCTCAGAAGTTCGTTTCGTGCAGTTGCAAGTGCACATATGATAGCGGTTGATGAGCCACTTACGAACCCTGCAGCAGTTCCTTGTGGTAACCCCAGTAACTCCGTTATCCATTTTTCGCAGATTTCCTCTAATTTAGAAGCTATTGGGGACAGTACATACAATGCACTATTTTGATCCCAGGTATCGGACATCCATTTGGATGCCAATGAAATAGGCATAAGACCTCCGCATACAAAGCCATAATATTTACCACCACTTTGGGCAACTGTATTGGTTGAACCGTACTTACTAAGCATATCTAGAATATCAAGTGAGGAACACGAAATCTCAGGGATTGGTTCATCAAACATCTTCAAAGTTGATATCGTGGTATCCGACGGAAATACATCCATTTCCCGTACTCTATCTATGTACTCATAGGAGTATTCCTTTGCTAGCTCGAAAAGCTCCTTTGTTATCAATTGAAGTCTCATCTCATTTTGTAAATCTGTTTGTTTCATATTCCAAAACCTCCATCACATATTGTATTACATTCCCATATTATGTATTGACTTTGCTCTACTGTCAATTCATAATTGTATTACATACAATCCAAAGGAGTATAGCTATGTGGAATTTAAAAATTCTTAATACTGACAAAACCCTTTATGTTGCCATTGCCGATGCGTTAGAGCGTGACATTCGTCTAGGAGAACTAAAGGCTGGTGACAAAATGCCCACCCATAGAGAGTTAGCGAAAATAATAGGAGTTAATGTCACAACAGTAACTAGAGCTTATAAAGAAGCAGAAAAAAGAGGTCTTATTACTTCAACAGTTGGACGAGGTACATATATTACATCCGATATGGGAATTAATGCATCTCTGATAAATACAGATACCAATAGAAATTGTCATATCGAGATGGGGCTTGCTTTACCACTAACCTCTATGGAGCCTGATATTAGCTCCATAATTAGTAAAGTGCTTCATAAAAGTCACTTAAATAATTATATGGCTTACACACAACCAGAGGGGCTAAAGAGACATAGACAAATCGGAAGTGAATGGGTCAAACGTTTTGGAATACAGGCTGACGCCGAGAGAATTATTATTACAGCAGGCGCCCAACATGCTTTGAATTGCATCTTCTCTTCTGTATTTCAACAAGGAGATCATATTGCAGTAGATAGTCTTACTTACCCAGGAGTAAAAACAGTTGCTAAACGATATGGTCTCCATCTTGAAGGAATACCCATGGATAATGAAGGAATGCTTCCTCATGCGCTGGAATCAGCCTGTACTCGAAATGAAATAAAAGGTATCTACACCGTTTCTAGCATACAGAATCCTACTAACATTGTTATGTCTGAGGAAAGAATGCTCGCTTTGGCACAAATTATTAAAAAGTACAACCTTATTTTAGTGGAAGACGATCCCTATCACTTTCTATCCACTGAGAAAAGGAATCCACTAACCAAACTTGTACCTGAATTTGGTATATACATTGCTGGTTTATCGAAAGCTTTTTACGCAGGACTAAGAATTTGTTTTACAGTCGTACCGAGAAGGTTATACAACAGGATTTCTCAAGCGGTAGTCGACACCATGTGGATGGCTCCCTCCTTTAATGCTGAAATTGTATGTGAATGCATAACGAGTAAAATTGCGGATAAAATCATTGAGAAGAAAAGAGAAGAAATTAGACATAGAGCGCAATTTATGACAGAAAACTTAACTAGCTATGAATTATCCTATACTCCAGACAGTATGTTTGCATGGCTTAAGCTTCCAAATGATTGGAGTAGTCTTGAGTTTGAGAAAGCTGCCAGCGAAAACGGTGTAAACGTCATCTCATCAGATAAATTTGCAGTGGGCAGTGTTGTTCCCCCTAACTATGTACGTCTTTCGCTGACAGGAACCGATAACAGAAATGATTTTGAGAAAGGAATTTATATTATCTTAAAACTTCTAAATGGTGAAATTGGAATAGCAAAAGGAATTCTTTAAACTAACCACTTACTAGCTATACGCTCTTCATTAAGATTTCTTGTATTCTGCTCCTTCGTTGGTCTTCCAATTGCAATGGCGGATGCTGCCTCATACTCCTTCGGAATCTCGAGTTTTGTAAGTAGTTCTCTATTTTCATTTAATGCATTTGTAACTCCACTGAGATAAATAGTACCAATTCCCATTTCAGTCGCAGTCAAAATCATATTTTCCAAAATACATGCTGCACTACAATACTGTCCTCTTTCAAAACGGCCAGTAAGTTTTTCTATGGCAACAATTATCAGAGTTGGTGCTTTATATAGTGCACTTTTTATTATATGGTTACCCATTTGAGTTTTTGAATTAGAAAAGTATTGTAGTGTATTTTGTTCTAACTCGTCAAGTAGCTTGTTGTTCTGAATAATAAACAATTTAATTTTGTCACAATAATTCATTCCAATGGGGGCCCCCTGAGCTGCTCGAATTAAAACTTCAATTTCTTGACGTGAGATTTGTTCAGTAGTAAAACTACGGCATGATCTTCTTTTTGATATAATACTTAACATTGATTCTGACATAATAATCCTTCTTTCCAAATATTTATTCATAACATATAATCATAGTATGTTATAAACATAATTATATATAAATTGTTATAATATGATAAGTACGCAGTTTTTTGTGACTAAGTATGGTTAAGCATACCATGCAATTTAAGGGATTAGAAAGGCATAACTATGAATGATTATCAAACACCAGAATACTTTTTAGAAAATCTGAAGAAGGTTGATAGACAAAATAACGATTGTCCAGTAACTTTCGTACTCGATTTAATTAGCGGTAAGTGGGAAATTAAAATTATCTTTTATTTATTAAAATACAATACACTCCGGTTTGGACAATTAAAAGCTCACTTACCAGGCATCACCAATACTGTATTAACTGGAACTTTAAAAAAATTAGAGCATGAAGGTGTCGTGAGTCGGATTCAATTTAATGAGATCCCTCCTCACGTTGAGTATTCTCTAACGAAAGCTGGATTGGATTTGCAACCCATCTTTATTGAACTAGCAAAATGGGGAAAAATGCATAACTTTAATAAAACATAAATCAATCATTAAATCGAGTAGGAGGGAGTGACTAACTCCCGTCCTCTCACCACACCGTGCGTACCGTTCGGTACACGGCGCGTTCAATAGTTGACGTACACTGACTGATAGGCAATGGCTAAATCATAGTAGCCGC
>JAEYPA010000029.1 GCA_023411225.1 Bacillota bacterium | reverse complement strand
ACGCCTGCTGCTGTCATGGAAAATCAAGTTTCAGAGGAAGTAATAAAGGATCGTTTTGACAGGTTGCTTAAAGAGGTTCAACATATTGCTGCGGATGAGTGTCAGAAACTAGAAGGTAGAACCATGCCAGTTCTTGTGGAAGGTATTAATGATCACGAGGAAGGCTATATGACAGGAAGACTTGCTAATAATCTTTTGGTACATTTTTCTGGAAATGAATCCATGATTGGTTCTATTGTGAATGTTCATTTAAAGCAGGCAAAAGGATTTTATTATCTTGGGCAGCTTGTATAAGATAGGTAGCTTATCCATAACCGGAGAGTAATTAGTCCGGTTCCTTTACCGAATATACGGTAAAGGATTACATATAAGATGGATATCATATAAACAACAGAAAGAGGATGAAGTAATGAAAAGAGTTTCAAAAGGAGTTTTACTTATGTTGGTACTTTCTATGGTGCTAAGTGCTTGTGGAAGTAACAATAAAAAAGATGAGACCCAACCCGGTCCAAAGGTGACTGCAACTGCTTCTGCTACCGCAGATGCAAACGCATCCCCAAAAACTGATAGGGAGCCTGTGAATTTTCGTATTCATAGCCTGAAGGGACCTACTACCATGGGTATTACAAAGCTAATGAAAGATAGTGAAGCATGTACTACTACAGACAAATATAACGTTACGATTCACGGAACTGCGGATGAGATTGCAGCAGGCATCATAAAAGGAGATGTGGATGTCGCTTTGATACCATGTAATCTGGCCAGTGTCCTATATCAGAAGACAAAACAAAATGTAAAAGTTGCTGCAATTAATACATTGGGTGTGCTTTACGTAGTAGAAACCGGTGACAGTATTAAATCTGTTGCAGATTTAAAGGGAAAAACTATTTATGCCACAGGAAAAGGAACAACTCCTGAGTATGCATTAAACTATGTGTTGACTGAAAATGGGATTGATCCTTCTAAGGATGTTACCATTGAATATAAATCAGAGTCTACTGAGGTAGTTGCAATGTTGAAGAATTCAGATAATGCCATAGCGATGTTACCTGAACCATATGTAACCACAGCTTCTGCGAAGAATGATAAGATACACGCAGTTATAAATCTCTCGGAGGAATGGAATAAGGTAGCAAAAGATGGCTCAAGCATGGTAACTGCTGTAACAGTAGTAAGAAAAGACTTTTTAGAAGCTAATAAAGATGCATTTAATGAGTTTATGGCGAAATATAAAGAATCTGCAGATTGGGTAAATGCAAATGTGTCTGAGGCTGCTGCTTTATGTGAGAAATACAATATTGTTCCAGCTGCAGTTGCAAAAAAAGCAATTCCAAAATGTAATATTACCTGTATTACTGGTAATGAGATGAAGAGTAAGTTGTCTGGATTTTTATCTGTACTTAATAGTGCAAATCCAAAGAGTATTGGTGGGACACTTCCAGATGATAATTTTTATCTTGAATGAAAATAGTAGATACTATTAGAAAAATAGGTGGGGCAAATGAAAAATACAGGATATCTTAATATTGGCCCTGTTAAGCTAAAGAAAACAAAAGCATATGGGTTTATTTCCATATGCTTTTGGCTTATTATTTGGGAAATAGCTAGCAGGATCATTCACAATACAATACTGTTGATATCTCCCATACTGGTCCTTACTACTTTACTTGACATGATGAAGACCGGAGAGTTTTACCTGGAACTTTTAGTCTCTATGGGAAGAATACTGGGCGGATTCTTTACCGGACTTTTTTTAGGAATTTGCTTTGCTATCTTAGCCTATAAACTGGAGTTCATATCCTATCTGTTAAAACCGATTGTATCTGTAATAAAAGCCACTCCCGTTGCTTCTTTTATCATATTGGTTCTAATCTGGGTTGGATCCTCTTATCTGGTTGTAGTAACTTCTTTTCTTATGGTGTTTCCTGTAATCTATAGCAATGTTTATCAGGGACTCTGTCAGGTACAAAAGGAAATGTTAGAAATGAGCCAGATTTTTCGCCTCTCGTTGAGAAAAAAAATCCGCTACATATATTTACCTAGTCTTATGCCATATCTGATTGTTGCTAGTACGCTTTCCCTTGGACTTTGTTGGAAGGCAGGAATTGCAGCAGAAGTAATAGGAATTCCTAAAGATTCCATTGGAGCATCGCTATACAATGCCAAGCTTTATTATGACACAAATGTGGTGTTTGCTTGGACAATTGTAATCATCATATGTAGTGTATGCTTAGAGAAACTATTCGTATGGGTGATCCGTAAGGGTTATCAATGCTTAGGAGGGTATCTTACTAATGATCGAACTAAAAAGGGTATGTAAAGAATATAATGGAAAAACAGTTCTTAAAGATTTTGATCTTGATATCTCGCCAGGCGAAGTTCTCTGCATTATGGGCCCATCAGGTGTAGGAAAGACAACTCTACTACGTATTATTATGGGGTTGGAGGAAGCAGACAGCGGATTTATAACAGAATTATCTGAGATAAAAATGGGAGCAGTATTTCAAGAAGACAGACTTTGTGAGGATTTTGATGCTATCACCAATGTAGAATTGGTACTATCAAAAAATGTCAAAAAGGAAGAAGTGAAAAAGGAGCTTCTCACTGTTGGAATCCCTTCAGATGAGCATAATAAGCCAATATCGCAATTTAGTGGTGGAATGAAGCGAAGAGTAGCCATAGTACGTTGTATGCTGTCGGATGCTTCAGTCCTTCTGATGGATGAGCCATTAAAAGGGTTGGACGATACTAATAAGAAACTGGTTTCAGCTTATATCAACGAGAAACGACAGGGTAGAACTATGCTGATAGTAACTCATGACCGGGCAGATATAGAGCGCTTCCATGGAAATGTGATGGAACTGTCAAGCTTTATATAGATAAATACAAAAAGTAGTACAAATTATCCTTTAAACATGATATAATAATAGGATGTATTAGTTATATTGAATTATTATATCATGTTTAAAGGATGTTTTTATATGGACGGATTAATGAGAGATGAGATAAAGAAGCTAGCTACGAATGAAACCACTTACCTTCGTGGTACACGTTATTATTCTAGTCAGGCAGTAACCAATGTAAAATGGAATAAAGCCAATCAACAGTATTTTGCAACTGTGAAGGGAAGTAATGATTACAATGTCAGTGTTTCCTTACAGGACAACAGCGTTATCAGTCATCAATGTAATTGTCCTGCCCATGCTAAGCATGAAGGAGCCTGTAAGCATGTTGTAGCGTTACTTTTATTTATTTCAGACTATTATGAACAGAAAAATGCGAAAAAACCGGACACTTCTGAAGATGTGTCTGCTTATCGTATCTTGCAATATTTTGAAAAGCAAGATTATATCACAACCTATGGAGAAGTTTATGACATAGAAGTAACTGTAAGAATTCCTTCCTTGCTTCGTAGTGCTGATTCCAGGGTATATATATTGTTGTCAGCCGGTACAACCAGACAGTATAAGATTCAGAATATCCGTAAATTCCTTTACGAATATATGCATAAAGAGACCATTGTTTTAGGCAAGGAATTTAAGTTTATTCATGGAGAAAGTACCTTTACAAAGGAATCTCAGAATATATTGGAGTTTTTCCTTGAAATATACGAGATTCAGGAAGTACTTGGTAGTAATATGTCAAATCTAATTTTCCAAAAGAATATGGTTGCTCTAAGTAAACACATGTTTATCAAACTTTTAGAGTGTATGAAGGATCAGCCATTTCAGATTCAAGTATATAATAATGAGCCGGAGAAAGTTCATTTTGCAAAAGGTAATCCAGTGATTAAGTTGGGATTAGAAATGGAAAATGGATCCATTAAACTGGAGGATAAGGAGCAAAGTAGTATTATTCCACTGACGGATAAAGGGGAATTGATGTTAGTGAATAATGTACTTTACCGTCCGAATAGAAAGTTTATTCAGAACTATCTTCCGTTTTATAATATATTTGGTCGAGATAATCGACCAGTGGTTTTTCATGACGAGGCTAGGGATAAATTCTTGTCGGTAGTACTTCCAAAGATTTATGAAACCATGCGTTTAGACATACCTGATGAATTACAGGACAAGTTTATAGTGGAGGATCTTAAGCCAAGTATTTATTTAGATAAACACAAGTTCAATGTTCGTGCTACTGTTAAGTTTCAATATGGGGAATATGAGATTAATCCCCTTGACTATGTTGTGAAGGATGGATTAATTATCGTACGTCAACCGGAGAATGAAAATGAGATTATTACTTCATTAGAGGATATGCACTTCATTCCTTCCAGAAATTACTATGCTCTTCGGGATGAGCGGTATATTTTTGAGTTTTTAACGGTTGGGGTAAGTGCATTAAGTGGTCTTTGTCAGCTTTATTATTCGGATGATTTTAAGAATTTTACACTTCGTTCACCTGGAAAGCTAACTACAAAACTAAAAGTAAATAATGAAATTAATATGCTTGAGATGGAGTTTGATTATGATCAGATTCCTAAGGAGGAGCTTCATGAATTATTCGCCTCGTTACAACTAAAGAAAAAATATCACCGTTTAAAAAATGGAGCATTTATCTCCTTAGAAGATTCTAGTTTTGCCTCTTTAGCTAATATGTTTGACAAATTAGATGTTGAAGAGAAGAACATTGAAGATAATTCTATTATGCTACCTAAGAACTCTGCTGTTTATGTCAATGAGTTGCTGGATGATAAAGATGATTTCTTTACGCATCGTAATGAAGACTTTATTAAATTAGTCAATGGAATTGTCAATCCTAGCACTACCAATTATGTCCTTCCAAAGGGAATTGAGATAGAACTTAGGCCTTATCAGGTAACAGGCTATAAATGGCTAAAAACACTGGCTGATAATGGTTTGGGAGGAATCCTTGCTGATGATATGGGCCTCGGAAAGACACTTCAGACCATTGTATATGTAGCAAGTTGTCTGGAGGAGGTTGCACAGAAGGAGGAGAATAAAGCAACATTTTTAATTGTTTGTCCTACTTCTTTAGTGTATAACTGGCAAGATGAATTCCATAACTTTGCTCCACATATTAATACCGTTGTGGTAAGTGGTGCTCCTGAACAGCGTAAGGAATTGATTGAGAGCTATGTGGATAATGATGTAGTAATTACTTCCTATCCACTGATTCGTAGGGATATTGAACATTATGAGAAGTTAAATATTCATACTATGTTTATTGATGAAGCACAGTTTATTAAAAATGCCAACTCCATTAGTGCCAAGGTGGTAAAACAAGTGCCTGCTAAGCATCGTTTTGCACTGACAGGAACTCCAATTGAGAATTCTTTGTCTGAACTATGGTCTATCTTTGATTTTGTTATGCCATACTATCTTTTTAGTCATTCCAAGTTTGTGGAACGATATGAGAAGCCAATTATCCGGGATGAGAATAAGAAGACTTTAGAAGACTTAAGCCGTCATATACAGCCATTTATCTTACGGAGAATGAAGAAGGACGTTCTAGAAGAACTTCCGGAGAAAATTGAAAGTAAATACCTGACTGAAATGACGACAGAGCAGAGAAGTATCTATCTTAGTTATATGGAAAGTATCAGAAAAGACATAACGAAAGAGATCAATGAGAATGGGATTGGTAGAAGTCAGATGAAGATATTGGCTGCCTTAACTAGACTTCGTCAAATCTGCTGTCATCCATCTACCTTTGTGGAAAAGTATGAGGGTGGTAGTGGAAAGCTGGAGCTTTTAATGGACTTGTTACCGGACTTTATTCTAAATGGGCATAGAATCCTTATTTTTTCTCAGTTTACCTCAATGCTTGAGATTATCGCCAATGAGCTTAAAGAGCAGGATATCTCATACTTTTATCTGGAGGGCTCCACCTCAATGGAGGATCGAGCTGATTATGTAAGAAGATTTAATGTTGGAGAGACAGATATCTTCTTGATTTCCTTAAAAGCTGGAGGCACTGGACTGAATCTTACAGGCGCTGATACAGTAATTCATTTTGATCCTTGGTGGAATCCTGCAGTGGAAGAGCAGGCAACTGATCGTGCATATCGTATTGGCCAGATGAACAGTGTGCATGTAATAAAGCTACTTACCAAGGGAACCATAGAAGAGAAAATCTATAAATTACAGCAAAAGAAGAAGGCACTGTCTGAGGCGGTGATTCAGTCTAAGGAAGTATTTATTAATAAGTTAACTAAAGAAGAGATTCAAGAATTGTTTTCGGAATAAGAAAACGCAATACAGGCGGAGTGTTTTATAATCAAAACTCTCCGCCTGTAATAAATTGTATTTATTCAAAATTTTCGTTATAGAATTCTTCGATCAATTCATCTACATAAGAGTCATTATCAAAAGTATAATGCTCATATAGACTATTTTTGATGTAGTCAATCTTCTTAAGGAAAATAACTTCTTTGGCATCTGTCTCATTATCAAACTGAGCTAAGGTTTCAACGGTTATATTTTCTGAAAGCCATTCTTTAATAGAAGCAGTGATTTCTTTTTCGTCATCAATTTCATCAAATAAGGTTTTTGATTTATTATATGAAATAATAGCAATTACAATAAACGCTATGGAAACTCCACCAAGAATAATATACTGTAGTATACTGCTAAATAGACTTACTACTCCTGCGATATTAAGGCCGGTAAAAATGATTCCTGCGATACCAAATACCAGGAAGATATAGAAGCTGGATCTAAAGTCATTATAGCGTTCCTCTTTTTTTACATATGTAACAGAGGACTTCGGCATAACTTTTGCTAGTGGAATCTCTACATCTTGATTAAAATCTTCCCCATCGCCTGCTTCAGTCTTTTCAAAGGCTTCTTCAAGAGCTTCTTTTAGAGGATTGTCTTCTTCTGTTTTCTTCTTAGCTTCCGATGAGTCAAAAGCACGATATAACTTCTTTGCTTCATCTAATGTGTCTTCTGTAACATAGACGCCGTATGCTTCTTGAGTTTCATCATAAACAATAGATGTATCCATAATATTAGAATAGGTTAAGAATTCAAGAAATTTGTTTGCCTCGTCTTCTTTGTTAAACATAGCGACACATTGATCACAATGCTGCTTTAACTCTTCTACCAAAGTGGAGCCGCAGTCAGCGCAGACGGTAATTCCTTCTTTGTACTCGGTTTTACATTTTGGACACCAGGACATAATATTGCCTCCTTATTTATTAGGATAAGTACCAATATGGTACCTATCCAAACATAGATATATTATGATATACTAGAGAATTCTTTCAACTTAATCCTGAACTTTGTATAGATGATAGGATTTTTTACCTTTTTTAATCAACAAAGCACCATCTGCATTAAAATCAGAAGGGGTAAATACCCGGTCAAAGGCAGTTACTTTCTCATCATTAACAGTAACTCCCCCCTGTTGGATGTTTCTTCTTGCATCAGATCTGGTAGTTGCAAGCTTACCATCCACTAAAAGAGTAATTAAATCAATTCCTGCTTCAAATTGACTGGAAGAATAAGTAGTAGTCGGCATGTTTTCAGTCTTAAGATTTCCACCAAATAGAGCTTTGGAAGCTTCTAATGCTTTCTTAGCTTCTTCTTCTCCATGGACTATCTTAGTAATCTCAAATGCCAATACTTCCTTAGCGTAGTTAATTTCGCTGTCTTTTAAAGCACCTAATCTGCGTACCTCATCCATTGGAAGGAAGGTTAGAAGAGCAAGACATTCTTCCACCTTAACGTCTTCGATGTTACGCCAGTACTGGAAGAATTCATAAGGAGAGGTCTTGGCTGGATCAAGCCATACAGCACCTTTCATCGTTTTGCCCATCTTTATTCCTTCAGAGGTAGTTAAGAGCTTAAAGGTTAAACCGTAAGCAGGTTTGCCTTCCTTACGGCGAATTAAGTCTACACCACCAAGGATGTTGGACCACTGGTCATTTCCACCTAGTTCAAGGGAACAACCATATAACTGATTTAATTTCCAGAAGTCATAGGACTGCATAAGCATATAGTTGAATTCGAAGAAGGTTAAACCTTTCTCCATACGTTGTTTATAACAGTCTGCTGCTAGCATCTTATTTACAGAGAAATGAACACCAACTTCTCTTAAGAACTCTACATAATTAAGATCTAGTAACCAGTCTGCATTGTTAGCGATAATGGCATTGTCATTGTCAAAATTAATGAATCTACTTAATTGCTTGTAGAAACAGTCTGCGTTGTGCTGAATCTTTTCTTTCGTCATCATGGTTCTCATATCGGATTTACCAGAAGGATCGCCGATCATTGTAGTTCCGCCACCTAATAGGGCAATTGGTCGATGACCTGCTTTTTGCATATGCATCATAGCCATAATGGTAAGAAAATGGCCAGCAGTGAGACTGTCTGCAGTTGCGTCAAAGCCTATATAAAAAGTAACTTTTTCCTTACCTAGTAATTCTTTGATTTCAGCTTCATGAGTTGTTTGCTCGATAAAGCCACGTTCAAGCAACACATCATATACATTTGTAGACATTACAAAACCTCCTAAAAGTATTTGCAGCCTATGGATGGCTACAGTTCTAAGTAATCGTACCATAAGGACTTTTAAAATTCAAGCATTAACCAAATTCTGCAAGCATATTTTTAGGCCAAGCAGGATATATATGAAGTAGGAAGACAAACTGTTTAAGAAGGATTCTAAATATAGTGAGATAGATTGTTTAGGAGGAGTGAAGATGCTATCTTATGATACGAATAAAATGGGGCCACTAATCAGTAAAGTTCCACCAGATATGCCAAAAGAACTACTTCCGGGTAGCTACATAAATCATACCTCTTCTGATATGAGGAGAAAAGATGTGATAGCCACAAAGGTACCAGAGGCTGCAGGCATGGCGGCAGTGGAACAGCCTGCCACTGACCAATTTATTAAAAACACTTCAGATGCGATCTTAAAAGGAATACCTGAGGTATTACATGATCCTTATCGAGTAAATCTTTCCGAATCAGACTTGGAGATTCGACCCAAACCTGGAGAATGGGTAGGGAATCAAAAGACGATGACTAGAATTGAATACATTCAGTATGTAAGAGAACAATGCGAGAAGGAGTTACTTTCCTATATCCCTAAAAGACCTGTGGAGATCAATACTCAGAAGATAGAATTAGAAGAAGATGTTAGAGAGGAGGTACAAGGATTACCAGAAGCTCCATTAGTGAAAGAAACAACAATGGAAACTAAATTAGATCTTCCCCTTGTAATGAAGGAGAAACTAGAGGAAGGTCTTACAATGGAACAGATGAAAGAATCTAAAAAAAGCAATTTCATTCGACGTTTATGGATACGTTCCATTGTTGCTATGTGCTTATTTATTGGCTTGGTTTCTTTTGATTTGCTGAATATACATATAGGTTCAACTAGAATTAGCGATGTTAAAAATGTAGTGGCCAACAATACTACCATTCAGAAAATAGAAAGAATCGTCTCTGATTTTGCCGAGAATACAGTACTTCCTGTGTTTGGCGTAGATAAGAAGGAGGACCAGTAGTACAACCGCCTTGTACTACTGGCTTTTTTATGCTAAAATACAAAAGTTAGGTTAATTGACAAGTAAAAGAAAGAGGTTTCTATGAGAAAATTAGCACTTTCCGACGAAGTATTGTTATCGGTAGAAAAGCCGGCTCGATATATTGGAAATGAAGTAAATATGGTAATCAAGGATAAAGAACAGGTGGACATACGCTTTTGTATGTGTTTTCCTGATGTCTATGAAATCGGAATGTCTCACCTTGGTATTCAAATTCTTTATAATATGTTTAACAATCGAGAAGATACCTATTGTGAGAGAGTATACTCTCCCTGGGTAGATTTAGATAAAATTATGAGGGAGCAAAACATTCCTCTATTTGCCTTAGAAAGTCAGGATCCTATCAAAGAGTTTGATTTTCTGGGAATTACTCTGCAATATGAGATGTGCTATACCAATATTCTGCAAATACTGGACTTATCCCAAATTCCTTTAAAGGCCTGTGATCGTAAAGAATCTGATCCAATTGTAATAGGCGGAGGCCCTTGTAGCTACAACCCTGAGCCAATTGCTGATTTCTTTGATATCTTCTATATTGGAGAAGGTGAAACAGTATATGACCAGCTGTTAGATGCTTATAAGGAACATAAGGAGAAAAAAACCTCCCGTCTCAATTTTCTAGAAGCAGCGGCAGAAATTGAAGGTCTATATGTGCCTATGTTTTATGATGTAGCCTATAAGGAAGATGGTACCATAGCAAGTTTTACGCCGAATAATCCTCATGCTAAGACTTCTATTAAAAAGCAAGTGGAGATGGAACTAAGTGATGCGACTTATCCGGAGAAGCCATTGGTTCCTTATATTAAGGTAACACAGGACCGAGTCGTTTTAGAGATTCAAAGAGGATGTATAAGAGGTTGCAGATTCTGTCAGGCAGGCATGATCTATCGCCCAATAAGAGAGAGAAGTCTGGAGTTTTTAAAACAAAAGGCAGATCAGATGTTAGCGTCCACTGGTCATGAGGAGATTACCTTAAGCTCTTTAAGTTCTAGTGATTATTCCAAGCTTCAGGAATTGGTATACTATCTGATAGATGAGTATGGTTCCAAGGGGGTTAATATATCCCTACCTTCTTTACGAATTGATTCTTTTGCGCTGGATGTCATGAGTAAGGTGCAGGATGTAAAGAAAAGTAGCTTGACATTTGCACCAGAGGCAGGAACTCAAAGGCTTCGTAATGTTATCAATAAAGGTCTAACAGAGGAAATGATTTTAAAAGGTGCCAGAGATGCTTTTTTAGGTGGATGGAATAAGGTGAAGCTATACTTTATGTTAGGTATCCCTACGGAGACTGAGGAGGATATTGAAGGTATTGCAATTCTTACTGACTTAGTTGCCAGAGAATACTATGACGCGATTCCAAAGAGTGAGAGAAATGGCCGTTGCCAAATAACTTCTAGCACCTCCTTCTTTGTTCCAAAGCCATTTACTCCATTTCAATGGAGCAGAATGTGTAAGCCAGAAGAATTCTTAGAGCGTCAGCGCTTCCTATTCGGCAAAATGAAAGAACAGTTAAACTACAAGAGTATTCATTATAGCTGGCATGAGGCGGAACTTACTATGTTAGAAGGTATCTTTGCCCGAGGAGACAGAAGACTAAATGATGTCTTAGTAGATGCTTATCATAATGGCTGTATCTTTGACTCTTGGTCAGAGCATTTTAAATATGATTCATGGATGAAAACCTTACAGGATCATGAGGTTGACATTGATTTCTATACCTCTAGAGAAAGAGCATATGATGAAATTCTTCCTTGGGATTTTATTGATGTAGGTGTTACAAAGAAATTCTTAATTCGAGAATATGAACAAGCCAAAGAGGCTACTGTTACACCAAATTGCAGACAGAAATGTTCAGGCTGTGGTGCTACAAGTTTTGGAGGAGGTGTTTGTTTTGAAAGCAAGGCTTAAATTTACCAAATATGGTGCAGTGAAATTTATCGGACACCTTGACCTTATGAGATTTTTTCAGAAAGCATTTAGACGTGCAGGCATTGACGTAGCTTATTCCCAAGGCTATAGTCCTCATCAGATTACATCGTTTGCAGCACCACTAGGAGTTGGACTTACCAGTGGAGCAGAATATATGGATATGGAACTGAATTCTTCCATTACAAGTGAGGAGTTTCTTGCAAAGTTAAATCCTGCTTTAGTAGAAGGAATTGAGGCAGTTGGGTTTTCCATGCTTGCAGAGGACAGTATTAAATCTATGACCGCTGTGGCGGCAGCAGACTATATGGTATCCTTAAAGGATGGTTATGAGGCAATTGAGAATTTCTCTGAACATTTTACGGAATTCCTATCTAAGCCTAATATTAAGATTATAAAAAAGACGAAAAAGAGTGAAAAAGAGTTAGATATAAAACCATTTATCTACGAGGCCAGTCTTTCAAAAGAGGAATTTAATAAGCACTGTGTGTATGAGATAAATGTCAATCAAGCAGATTCCTATGACAATGACAATGTTGTATTTTTAAGGCTTTGCTCAGGTAGTGTGGACAATCTAAAGCCTGAGCTTGTTATGGAAGGTTTCTGTCAGTATATGAAGTTAGAATATAATCCCCTTGCTTACCAGATACATCGTATGGAAGTATATGCCAACGATGTAACAAAACAAGAAAAGGAAGCAGGCAAACGAAATTTAGTGCCTCTAAGTCAGTATCAACTGCTATAAAAATTATAAAAAAGGATGTTCTATAATGAATAATCAATTAATCGTTCTTCGACATAACAATAGAATATTATCCTGTCTGATGGAACGAGACCAACTGGCTCAAGTGAATATCTCCGGGGAGAAAAGGGAAGGCCTTCTTCATAACATCTACATCGGGAAGGTGAAAAATATTGTAAAAAATATTAATGCTGCCTTTGTAGAGATTGCAGATGGACAAATGTGCTATTATTCCCTAACAGAGAACACAAATACGATCTTTGTCAATCAGAAGAATAATAACAAGGTTGTAATCGGAGATGAAATCCTTGTGCAAGTGGAGAAGGAGGGAGTGAAGACAAAAGCTCCCGTGGTCACCTCCTATTTAACACTGGTAGGTAAATATGTGGTACTAACCCATGGAAAGAATACTCTTGGTATCTCCAATAAGATAGTAGAAAGTGAGAAACGTAATCAGCTTATGGGCATCATAGAGCCTTATAAGAATGATAGCTTTGGTCTTGTGATTCGAACCAATGCTGCTGATGCAGACAAGGAACTGATAGAGAATGAAGTAAAAGCACTTACGAAAGAATACACCAATTTATTAAACTATGGAGTTCATAAAACTTGTTTTTCCTTAATCTATGAGAGTCCAGCAGAGTATCTCTGTGACATCAGGGATGGTTATGACTCCATTGTAGAACGTATTGTAACAGATGATATTGAAATCTATGAAAAAATCAAGCAATATCTTAGTAATTATCAAAGTAAAGATCTAGATAAATTAGTCTTCTATCAAGATAAGATGCTTAGTTTGAAAGCACTATATTCCATTGAAAGCAAACTGGAAAAAGCTCTGCAGGAAAGGGTTTGGCTAAAAAGCGGTGGTTATCTTGTCATTCAGCCAACGGAAGCCTTAGTAGTAATTGATGTCAATTCAGGAAAGGCCATTGCTGGCAAACGAAATCCGGAAGAGACTTTTGAGAGAATTAATTTAGAGGCAGCAGAAGAGATTGCCAAACAAATCCGCTTACGTAACTTATCGGGAATTATCATTATTGATTTTATTGATATAAAATCGAAGACAAGTAAGGACGCATTATTAACTCAATTGAAGAATCTATTTAAGAAGGATCCAGTTCGAACCGTGGTGGTAGATATGACACCGTTAAACCTAGTGGAGGTCACTAGAAAGAAAGTCAGAAAGCCTCTTTACGAGCAAATAAGATAAAAAAAAGAGATAAATGCGGTATGGGATTTCATGCTGATTTATCTCTTTTTCGTTTCTTCTTTGTATAGTAGTAAATATCTCTTGACATCATTACCATATAATGGTAATCTAATTAAAGACACTTTAAAAAGACACTTTAAAAAGACACTTTAAAAAAGAGATTTCTAATGAAGAGGAGGTTTACAATATGGCAACAGAAAATCCTGCTCATTTTGACTTGGTTAAGCAGACGAATCAAATCAATATAAGGAATATATTAAGGCAGCATAGTCCGCTAAGTATTGCAGGACTGGCGAGTAAAGCCTCACTTACCTATCCAACGGTAGCATCCTTGTTGAAAGAACTAGAGAATAAGGGAGAGGTAATCCAAAGTAAGAAGTTGGAAAGCCGTGGAGGAAGGCCGGGAGTTCAATATGAATTGGATGTAAGATATCAGTATGGACTAGTTCTCTATTTTGAAGACTTTATCCTAGTGGGGAAGATATTTAATGTGTACGGTCAAGTAATTGAAGAGTATTCCACCGATGCATCCTATGATTTTACAGTAGAAGCCATGGTTTCTTTTGCTGCTACTATTAGCAAGCGATATCCTAGAATAACCGCGATCTCCATAGGAATTCCAGGTGTAGTCTGGAACAATAATATTTTGTCAGTACCAAGATATACCAATATTCAAGGAACACAAATATACGAAAAATTAAAAAATACGTTTCAGGCAGAAATATTTATTGAGAATGATTTGAATGCTATTTCCTTAGCAGAAGTGAAACATGATAACACTTTTGCACATATTGCCTTTATAAATCAATGTTTTGCGGCTGGTATTGTTTTAAACGGTGAGGTCTATACCGGTAGTAACGGGTATGCTGGAGAACTGGAGTATTTATATAATGATATTAACGAGAAGGAGGAGACACTTGTAACTTGTATGCTATCTTTAATCTGTGTGCTTAATCTACCTCTAATCTATATCTCTGGTGATGGAATTACAGATAAAATGGCAATTTCAATTAAGGATAAACTAGGTAAGAAACTACTAGCAGAACAAATACCCGAGATTATAGTGTCAGAAGATTTAGACAATAAATATGAAGAGGGGTTACGAAAGAAAATATTATTATATTGGGAAAATCATATCAAATAAGAGGTGGGTTTATGGAGACATCAGAGAAGAACAGTTTAAAAGAGCGGATTGGCAGAATCTTTTATGTGGCATTTCCGCTTATTGTACAGGGATTAGTATTTCAACTACAGTCATTAACAGATAAGGCTTTTTTAGGAAATCTGGATACCAAATATGTATCAGCAGTTGGGGCAGCTCAGATGCCTTTTTATACCATTGTAGAAAGCATGGGAGCTATCAGCATAGGACTTGTCATTATCATATCTACCCTTTATGGAGCAGGAGAAAAGGATAAAATCAATGCTTATGTTAAGAGTACAGCACTATATCATATGTTAATTGGCATTGCTTTTTTTCTTTTATGGGAGGTTTTTGCAGAGTCTATACTGGCTTTCTTTAAAACAGATTCTTTGATTATTGACTATAGTGCAACCTATATTCGGATATGTGCTATCTACCTGCTTGTATTTGGTATTGATTGTGCCTTTCAATCAATGTTACAGGGGATTGGGGATACAAAGCCAATCATGTATTCTGGTATTCTTAAGGTAGTGATAAATATGGTGATTTCCTGGGTACTGGTTTTTGGGAAATTGGGCTTTCCTGCCTTGCATGTAGCAGGTGCCGCTATTGGAACCGTGGTTGCGGATATCATTGCATTTTTATATATTACTGTCTATTGCTTGCTTGTGAAGAGAAAACAGTTTCATTTAAAAATAAAAGACAGAATGTGGTTTCATATCAAACCTTATGGTCAAGTGATTAAGATTGGAATTATGTCAGGACTGGAATATTTATTGTGGAATGCATCAAACTTACTATTAATACGGTTTATTAATGGATTTAGTTATATGGCGATGGGAATCTATACTCTTACCTTCGGATTTCAATGTATTGTATTTATCATTTGTGAAAGAGTCTCCAAGTCAGCGTTGACCTTAATGGGCCATAGTATAGGTGCAAAAAAATTCAAAAGAGCCGATCAGTTGTTTTACAACTGTATCGTTATTAACCTTATTATTGTATTAGTGTCCTTTATAGGGATTGTCAGCTTTCCGGGAGCATTGCTTGATATTTTTTCAAATGATCCCGAATTGATAAAAGATGGAATTCCATATATGATTTTTATGGGATTTATCTTATTTCCACAAAGTATCAACGTGATATGTGGCAACGGAATCAAAGCACATGGTAATACAAAGTGGATGTTTGTGTCCCAAGCTATTGGTTCTACACTAATAGTAGTAATATCTTGCTTCCTAGTCTTAGTTTTACATATGAATATGATAGCTATTTTTGCTACAATATTTATTGATGAAACGGTTAGAGGAGGTATTAATTACTTATATTATAGAAGAAAATACGGATATAGGGTTCAACAACGTAAAAATTTAGATATTAGTGAAATTGCATAAAACAAAACTTGACAAAAGAAGATTTCAATGATACACTAATTTAGTGTGCCGCACAACGAGGTAAAAGCATTGGTTTTGGCCAATCACCAAAGTTGGCGAGTAATGATTATAGGAGGTGCCATATGTACGCGATTATTGCAACAGGTGGTAAACAGTACAAAGTAGCTGAAGGCGACGTAATCAGAGTTGAGAAACTTGGTGTTGAAGCTGGTGATACAGTTACATTTGATCAAGTTCTTGTAGTAAATAACGGAGAAGTTACTGTAGGTAACCCTACTGTAGCTGGTGCAACCGTAACTGCTTCTGTAGTAGCAAACGGAAAAGCTAAAAAAGTTATCGTTTACAGATATAAGAGAAAAACTGGATATCATAAGAAAAATGGTCATAGACAGGCTTTCACTCAGGTTAAGATTGAAAAAATCAACGCTTAATATAAGTAAGGTGAGTAAATGACT
The DNA here is from genome assembly GCA_023411225.1 of Bacillota bacterium. Taxonomy (GTDB): domain Bacteria; phylum Bacillota; class Clostridia; order Lachnospirales; family Lachnospiraceae; genus KM106-2. The sequence goes on along the minus strand of JAEYPA010000029.1, from coordinate 493 downwards.
AAGATTTCAGTCTTTAAGAAAGACGGTATTTATACTGGGTTTGAAGTTGACGGACATGCAGGCTATGCCGACACTGGTGAAGATATTGTGTGTGCAGGTATTTCAATGCTGGTGTTAAATACAATGAATTCCATTGAAGCTTTTACCGAAGATGGATTTTCTTGTGAGGCAGATCCAAAAACCGGTCATATTAAGTTTCAGTTTGAGAAAACAATTAGTAAAGATAGTGAATTGTTAATGAACTCTTTAGTCCTTGGATTACAAGGGGTACAAGAGGAGTATGGCAAAGAATATATCAAACTTATACTCAAGGAGGTGTAAGGTTATGTTGAGAATGAACCTTCAATTTTTCGCACATAAAAAGGGTGTTGGTTCTACAAAGAATGGTAGAGATTCTGAGTCTAAGAGATTAGGCGCTAAAAGAGCAGACGGACAATTCGTTTTAGCTGGTAACATTCTTTATAGACAGCGTGGAACAAAGATTCACCCAGGT
>JAEYPA010000023.1 GCA_023411225.1 Bacillota bacterium | reverse complement strand
GGGCTGCGACGAGTCAAGAGCATAGTGGCTTGAACAAAGTGAAAGCCAGCGTCTTGAGGCGCTGGCCTAGTAACAGAGGCTTATAGCCTCAGAGCAAACCACCCGTTTTACGGGTGGTCATGATTTGTCTTTTTTACGCATTTCTATGTTCTGAAGATGAATCTGTGGTATATTCTATTGAGAGGATGGTAAATTGAATGGTAAATATTGTCATAAGTGAGCCGGTTTTGGTTAGCTGATATAGTAATATAGTAAGCGTCTAATCTTAGGGTGGATTTCTTTGACGCTCTAAAAGCTTTATAATTGTTACTAACTAGTGTGAGCGTTTTGCTCTTCAATCATTGCGAGATGCGAGCATTTCACTACTCAAATGGAGGTAACCTGCATAAATAGATGAAACTAAAAATACTTTGTAAAATCTTTATCATCTATGTCACTTTTTAATCTAAAATAAAAGAAAATACCTAATACCTTAGAAATTAAGTGGGGTTAAGAGGGGCATGAGAGAATAGGGGTAATAGCAAAGAGAGATAATATTGCTATCAAGTACATAAAAACCTTATATTATTTAATACTTCAGAAAGGAGTAAAGAATGGAAGTTAAAGAAGCATTAATTATATTAATGAAATTTCAAAGTAAAAAGAGATTAGAATTTTTTCAGTCAGGTAAATTATATATGAATCCTTTGCAATACTATATAGATTTGGAAAAGAAATCTAGAAAGAAATTTGTTGCAGATGATTTAGAAGCTCAAATAAAAATGAGTGCAAAGAATATTTTGATAGTTAATAATGAGAATAAAAATGATTTTTGGAGTTTTGATACTGCGAAAATGACATATTCTCAAGGATTTGAGAAATCTCCTGTTTTTTGTATGTTTTCTTTTGATATGAGAAATTGTTATGATGAGAAACTTACAGATAATATTTTGGAATATACAATGCGTTTTTCCCAAAAACAAAAAGAGGAACTCTATAGCTTTGGAGATTCTGTGTTAATAATAAAGGATAGGCTTGCATTCGAAAATAGAGTTAGAACTGCATTTAATAATATGGGAATACAGTACATTAGTGGTATGGTGGATTATTATAATGAAGACAATTCTGCTGGACAGATGACAAAGATTTTAGATAGAGAAGGGCATATTGCTTTTTCCAAAAGAAAAGAATATTTTGAATTACAACAGGAGTATAGAATCCTTGCTAATACTTGTTCCAAAGAAGCCTATATACTGGATATTGGAGATATATCAGATATTTCAGAAATTCTTCCTATAGAAAATTTACTAAATACTGAGTTCTTAGCAAAGCTCACTTTAATAGACGATGAGATAATTAAAATTTAAAGTAATAACATTATCTCATGAAGTAATTATTAAGCAAAGATACATATATACTGCTCCATAATCTAATAAATATCAGCAATAAGATGTGATAAAGCGTTTTGTGACATTAAGAAGATATAATTAAGGATATAGGGGGAGAACATGACAAAAGTAGAGTATAGAAATATGAGTGATAATGAATTACTTATACTAATGAAGAAATTCTTATAAGGCAAACGAGTTGATGAATATTATTAGCCAATATAAGAATGGTACAACCTCAGAGGATACTCGATATATTGTGCAAAATGTAAAACAAGAGTATGCTCAATTAAAAGAGCAGCTAAAGGATATATTTCATTATATTAGTTTAGAAAGAAATGAAATGGCTCCAGGTACTTTTTATAGTAGTTATTTCTGCCCTGCTATAAGAGAAAGTTATATAAATTGTAATGCCAAGAAAAATTCAAATAATATGGACGAGGTTTTCAATTCATTATATGATGTATACGACTATATACATTATTATTTATCTAGTGAAAAATAAATTGTATTTCAAATTACATTTGTAAAGGTATAAGGCTGTGCTTATATTTTGAGTATATGGGTGATTAACTTTAAAAAGTGTTGTCATTTCTGTTGTCAAAATCACAAATACGGTCCCCGGATCTCCTTTCTATGCGGGGTTGCGGGTTCTAGGAGATGGGTTCGAATCCCGTCTCGCGCTTAGTAAAAAATGTTCGTCAATCCCTATAAATTAAGAGCTGAGGTGGGGTTGCGGACATAAAGTTAGACTATATAGATGCTCCTTTCATAGCCTTATTAGAGTCCAACCTTATGTTCGCCCCCCTGTCGACTATCATCACGTAATCAGTGAGTGCACTCTATTAAATAAGGCGACATCTATTTTCAGACAAATACCGCGCTACAGCAGAAGCAATTTCGTAATGTCTTTATAGAAATAACTTACATAAGCTAAATATACAAAATCCTAAGAGTCCAGAGATTGGAAGTGTGATAAACCATGTGGTAACCATTCTCTTGGCAGTGTTCCATTTTACTGCTCTTGGCCGGTAAGCAGTTCCCACACCCATAATAGAAGAGGAAATAACATGAGTCGTACTAACAGGTAATCCAAAGTGCGTTGCAACAAAAATAACTATAGCTGAAGATAAATCTGCAGCAACACCATTTACAGGCTTTATCTTCATAATCTGCGTTCCAACGGTTTTGATAATACGCCATCCCCCTACTGATGTACCGAGAGAAATAGCAGTAGCACAAGCGAGTTGAACCCATAGAGGGATATGTCCTGGCTCGATGAGATTGTTGCTAATTAAGGCCATGGTGATGATACCCATGGATTTTTGCGCATCATTAGTTCCGTGAGAAAAGGCCTGTATGGCGGCAGTGACAACTTGCACTCTTCGGAATCCTGTATTTGTTCTAAATAGATTTGCATTCATAAAAACTATCTTCATAATAGTAAATACTATGTATCCAACTACAAAAGCGATTAATGGAGAACAGATTAGCGCTTTTATAATATTAATAAACCCGTTAATATTGATAGAGGAAGTTCCTGCTTCTGCTAAAGCTGCTCCCGCAAGAGAACCAATCAATGCATGAGAGGAACTACTAGGAATACCAAAGTACCAGGTAATAAGGTTCCACGCAATTGCAGAAATTAGGGCTGTCATAACCACAAGGGATCCGTGGGTTAAGCTGTTTATATTTACGATATCTTTGGCAATTGTATTAGCAACACCGGAAAATAAAATCGCTCCAAGGAAATTCATTCCAGAAGCTATAAGAATAGCAGTCTTTGGCTTAAGTGCTTTTGTAGAAACTGCTGTAGCGATGGCATTTGCAGTATCATGAAAACCATTGATAAAGTCAAATCCAAGAGCAAAGACAACAGTTAAGCAAAGAATAAGTATTGATGTAGTCATATGATTACTCCTTAGGCATTCTTCATTACAACAGTATCAAGTACTTTAGCAACTTTTTGGCACATGTCTGCTGCACTTTCGAAAGATTCATAAATTTCTTTGTATTGTATAAGTGTTATAACATCTTTTTGGTTCTTAAAAAGATCCATGATAGCTTTTTTTTCAAGAATGTCACAGTCGTGTTCATATTCTTTTACTTTTATAGTATGTTGTCTGATTTCAGTCAGCTTCTTTTGGCAGATTAATTTGACAGCATCTTCAATTTCTCCGACACAATTCTTTAATATTTCACTAAACTGCTTCATATAATCATCTATATGATAAATATTAAACATATGGAAGTGGGCTGCACATTCTTCTAGCTCATCTAAAATGCGATCCATATTAGTTGCCAATGCTAATGCATCCTCGCGTTCAATTGGAGTAATAAAGGAGTTGTTTAATTCTTGAATAATATTAGAAACTAAGTCATCTCCCTTGTGTTCATAATCCTTCATGGTCCTTTGAAATTCATCAAGATGCTTTTCTTCTTTTATTTTAAAGTCAGCGAAGTATTGGGCGCTATCATTTAAATTTTCCGAGGTTTCTAAAAGCATCAAAAATAAGTTATCTTTCTTTTTCTTTTTTAATAGCATTTTGTCGTCCCTTTCTTGCAATCAATAATTTGTACAAGCATTTCATATTTTACATCGATTTACCATAAAATACAATTATTAGTTTATAAATTACAGTAATTATTATTTTGTGTAAAACGAGTACATCTACGTTTGGCTTTTTTCATTGCTTTTTCATTGCTACAACCACAACAAAGTAAACAATGAAAAAGAAGAGGGTTACGATATAGATATGATAGTAGATAGGATTAGTTCTTGCCCTTCATTTCCCGGAATGTTATGATTTATTTAAGTTTATGGTGTTATTAACAAGGAGAACGGAGGACATTGCATGAATCAAGGCAAGATTCTAGTGATTGAAGATGATCAGGAACTATCTAATGTAATGAATGTGTTTTTAAGTAATGAAGGGTTTCAGGTAGAGCAAGCCTTTTCAGGAAGAGAAGGACTGGAGTCCTTAGAGAAAGAAACGCCACAACTAGTTATCTTGGATATCATGCTTCCGGGGATAGATGGGATTAGCATCTGCAAGCGAATCCGAGAAACAGATAATATCCCTATTATTATCATTTCGGCTAAGAATACAGATACCGATAAGGTATTGGCTTTAGGCATGGGTGCAGATGATTATTTGACAAAGCCATTTTCCCAGGTTGAGTTAGTAGCAAGGGTCAAGTCCCATATACGTAGAGTGACAGTATTATCTGGATCTGAACACGATAATAGCAGGAGAAAAAAAGAATTTGGAGCTTTGGTAATAGACACTACATCCTATGAAGTAACTGTAAATGGTAAATCCGTAGAGTTGTCGCCAAAAGAATTTCAACTGTTAGACTTTTTGTCAGATCATCCGGCTCAGGTTTTTTCGAAACATCAGCTTTTAGATCAATTATGGGGAAGCTCAGAGTATGTAGATGACAATACCATAGCCGTCTATATTGGAAGAGTTCGAGAGAAGCTGGCAAAAGAGAAGATTCAGTACATAAAGACAGTCTGGGGAGTGGGTTACAAGTGGGAAAGCTAACAATAAAACGGCAGATACTATGCTGTCTGATAGGGTGTATCCTTTGCTTTATCATATTATTTGGACTGGGCTCCTATGTAGGTAGAAGTTCAGGTGAGGAAGCATCTTACGGTCAACTTAAGGTGCTTTTGAATCATGCTGTTCAGAGGACTTATTTGAAGGATTTCTCTGAACTTGAGGACTATACCTATACGGTATATGATTTAGATGGGGTTATTACAAAAAGCAATGATTCAGCCAGAATAGTTGGGAATAAAGTAGCCCTTGAGACATTAAATGGACGGGATCAGGGAAAAAGCTCCACAAAAGAGATGACCTATGTGACACCTTTCCTTGCAAATGGCAGGCAGCAGGGCTTACTTTATGTGACTGTTCCAAAAAGTGTGCTGGGGGATAAGGGAGTCAGTGGTTGGTATTACATAGGAGCAGGTATCCTATTCCTTTTACTTTTGCTGTGTGCAGGAATGATATTTAAAATCGTACAGAGGGATATTATCGCTCCAATCAAGGAGTTACACAAAGTAACCAACTCTATTCAGGCAGGTATCCTAGAGGAACGTTTACATTATGATTATGACGGAGAAATAGGGCAGCTTTGCCATGATTTTGAGGCATTAAGGTCAGAGTTGTCATTTTCTAAGGAAAATGAGAAGAAACTTAAAGAGAAAGAAAAATTATTGATGGCCTATATTTCTCATGATTTAAAGACACCAATTGCCACCATATCCGGTTATATAGAGGGAATTTATAGCGGAATAATAAAAGGTGAACATGTACATGAGTATACAGGCATCGTTTTGAAGAAGATACAGATGCTAAATGGCCTGATTGATGATATTCTGGAACATTCGAAGGCTCAGTTAAATGAGTTTAGTATTGATAAGAAAGAGATCTATTCTAAAGCCTTCTTTGCGGACATCATTAAGGAAGCAGAGACAGACTTTAGAAAGAATAATAGACAACTTACCTGCAGTGATATACCGGAAGTACTTCTTACCATTGATGGAAAAAGAATGAAACAGGTTATGCAGAATCTATTTGGCAATGCCATGAAGTTTACGAATCCGGGAGATCGAGTCGAAGTCAAATTCCAGCTAAAGGAAGCTATACTTTATGTTTCTGTCAAGGACACTGGCGTAGGAATAGAGGCTACGGCTTTGCCTTTCGTATTCCAGGAGTTCTACCGCGGAGAAAAAGCCAGAACCCTTAACGTGGCTGGCTCTGGCTTGGGACTTAGTATTTCTCGCTTTATTATTGAACATCACGGTGGTCAGATTGAGTGCGACAGTATCTTGGGAGAGTGGACAGAAGTTATGTTTACCCTTCCTGTCTGAATCTTACCAGCCCTGTTTTTTCAGAAAATCATAGATGATTGTTTTTCGTTCACTTTCTGCTTCCGGTGTATAGGAACTTAAGTTTAATTCGGCACCGATTCTGCCATCAGAGATATAGAGAAGTCTGGTGGCTCGGGTAGCCGCCTTTAAATCATGAGTAACCATGACAATGGACTGCCCTTGTTCATTCAGGTCAGTTAAGGCGTCTAATACCTGCTTTCCGGCAGATGAATTGAGAGCGCCAGTTGGTTCATCGCCAAAGATGATTCTAGAATCACTAATCAATGCTCGACAGATGGCAACACGCTGTTGCTGTCCACCGGATAATTCGCTAGGATATTTATCCTTTTCTTCCAGCAATCCAAAGTCATGAAGAAGCTTGAGGGCTTTTTTATTGACCACTTCTTTCTTCTCTGAGTTGTAACCAATGTAGGTGATGTTCTCCAATACGGTAAGATCCTGTAGAAGGTTCATGCTTTGAAAGACAAAGGAAACCTCTGATTTACGGAAGGAGCATAGCTGCTTTTCATTCATGGAAGATATATCCTTTCCAAAGATCGATACAGATCCACTAGTTGGCTGATCCATGGAGCTGATGGAGTAGAGTAGAGTGGATTTCCCACTACCGCTACTTCCCATGATTACCGTAAAATCCCCATCATAAATCTCTAAATTAATATTTTTAAGAACATTTTGTCCTTGTTTTCCTACAATATATGTCTTGCACAATTGTTCAGTCTTTATTATGGTTTGTTTCATATCATAACCCTCCTATTTATTCTTCCATGAGATTTTTAGGTGTAATTCTTCTGATTGGAAGACTTAGTAACAATGCTAATAACAGTATGATACTAAAGCCTCCTGCCAATAGAAGCAGTGTTTCCATAGGATAAAAGCAATAAGCTGGGACTCCCAGTGTGCCATAAAACAGAGGTCCAGAAAGAAAATGATTTAGCAATAAAGAGCACATCAAACCAAGTCCGGCTAACAGTATAATTCTAAAGGTGCTTCGCCTAATGATATATCCTGTTGAGAAACCAAATGCTTTCATGATACCAAAGTCACGCTTCATACTATTGTTATTGGTTATAATCAGATTAGCTATGTTCAGTAGAGTAAAGGTTAAAAATACGACAATTAATAGGATTGTAATTGGAACCATTATGGAGATTATGGAGTCCTTAATATCTTCAATCATGCCGGACATAGTGATAAAGGAGTAATTTGGATATTGAGCCAGCACAGATTGCTTAAAGGCTTCTACATCATCTGAGTGGTTAAGCATAATTACTACGTTGTTCATGTATTTTTCCGGTGCAATCCCTAATTCCTTAAAGGCATCTGTATGGAAGGTTACCGAAGGGGCCATCATAGTATCATATATTCCACAGATCATATAGTTTTTTTTATTCCCATCTATCTTAAGTTCAATATAATCTCCCAGGTGGTAACCAGTATCCAGCAAAGTAACATCATCTATGGCAATTTCGTTGCTGTTTTTTGGAGGACGTCCCTGTGGGTAGGTGACATTAGTGAGAGTGGAATCGAAGTTGTCAAAAGTTGTCACCGTGGCATAGTTAAGATTAAGCTTTTGATCTTCATTTTTTAGGTTTACATTTGCCCCAATCTGTCCAACAATATAATCTTTTACATAAGGGTTTTCCTTAAGAAATTGCTGAAATTCATCAGTAGCATAAGTGTTTGTCGTATTTACATAGAGTTCACAATCCGGAAGTGACACCCATTTCGATGCATGTTCATCCATTCTCATAAAGGAGTAGCCCATATTGGTAAGTAGTATGGCAATATAAAAGGTTAGTGTAATAATCGTTATCATAATGACGGAACTTCCCTTGTGCTTCCCTATGTCATTGATAGACATGGCAAAAGAGGAATGGGCCCTCTTAACAAGGGAACGTTTTAATTTGACTTTGGAATTGGTCATTCCCATTCGCATAGCTTCCACTGGAGTGATTTTATTAATTCGTCTTAACGCCAGGTAAACACTTCCCAATAGTATTAGGAAGGTAAAGCCTATAATTGCAATAGTGGTGAGTATAGACACAGCACTTAGCCCGTAATCTCCAATGTATTCCAATGCTATCGTTCCAATTAGATAGGAAAGTGATAATCCAAGGAGGGAGCCTGTTACAATCGCAAGTATTCCTACAAAGGCATAGGCCTTTAGATAGAAACTTTTGATCTGCTTGGATGTAAAGCCCAAAGATTTGTAAGTACCAATTGCCTTAAAATCATTAAGAACCGTATTACGTATAAAAAAGAGAATTATGACGATGGTCAGAATCAACATCAAACCGGCTGCCAAAGTCCCAAGCCCCGAAACTAAAATGGTCATTAAGGAGGACTTTAGTTTTAATTCAGAAAGTGTTTCCTTCACAAGGGCACGGTGCTCAGAGGTATAGACGGTATCCAGCCAGTCTGATAAGGTCTTCTCTGCGGTCTTAGAAGAAATCAATATATAATCGATTTTTTCTAAGGAGGAGAAGAGAGGGGCATCTGCTTCATTTATAAAAATGGTATAACCATTGGTCATGGATACAGGTTTACGGATGTCATTTACAATGGTACTTGCTGTAAAGGTAGAATCGTTGAGTTTAAAAGTATCTCCCACTGGAATGTCATAGATATCTGAAAAGAGGCTTTGAATCCACACTTCTCCTTTGGCAGGCCCACTTTTCTTACTATCTCCTTTGACCGGTGTAAGGGAAAGAGAGGATGCGGTATAGTCCTTCATTACAAGAAGATTGACATTATCGCTCAAATCTGTTACTAAATCATTGTCATGATAAAGTGGAAAGTTCTTTAGCAGATAACCAGGCAGAGTTTCAATGTCCTCAATGTCCTGGCGGGTTTTTGCAGCCTCCCGTATGAGAGCTGAGGTTCCGCTCGTTGCTGCAATATATAGATTGGCATTGTCGGGATCATCATACTCTTCATTGATGTAATCATTTACCTCGCTACTAAAACTAAGACAAGTGGATAGTATCATAGTTGCAAAGGCTAGTATGGCACCAACTACAAAGAATTGCAGCTTTTTGGTTTGAAGTTTCTTTTTCCACATAATATTGGTCCTTTCATTTGATCGTTATACCTATATTCTAAAAAGGAATTCTAACATGCCATTGACAAAATTCTAAATAAATTATAACAGAGTTAAGGATCAGTCGAAAGAGATAGTAATACTTACATAAAGTATCGGATGCAACAGGATTTGCTGTATTTTTTGCTTCAAAGGTTAGTAGAGAATCAGTAAACGGGATATACTAAATCATGGTGGTGATATTATGATTTCAGTATGGTCGGACACTTCAAAGCTTCCTAGTTTTGAAGAACTAAAAAAAGAATGTAAGACAGATGTTTTGATTATTGGTGGTGGTTTGGCAGGTATTCTTTGTGCCTACCAGTTGCAACTAGCAGGTGTAAACTATATTTTGGTGGAAGCGGAGACAATCTGTAGTGGTATTACTAAAAATACGACAGCAAAGATTACCTCACAACACGGACTTATTTACGACAAAATAAACAGAGAATTTGGTTTAGAGAAGGCTGATATGTATCTGAAAGCCAACCAGGCAGCATTGGAACAATATAAGGTACTTTGTAAGAATATAGACTGTGATTATCAAAATAAGGACAATTATGTCTATTCCTTGGATAATAGAAAAAAACTGGAGAAGGAGCTGGAAGTTCTTCATAAAATAAAGTTTAGTGCCGAATACAAGAGTGAACTTCCACTTCCATTTTCAACAGTTGGTGCAGTTAGGTTTCCGGATCAAGCACAGTTTAATCCATTACAATTTGTGTCTCATATTGCTGAAAATCTTCGCATCTATGAGCGCACAAAAGTAGCAGAATTGGTACCTCAAGGGAAGAAAGCATGTAAGGTTGTTACAAACAATGGGACCATTATGGCAGAAAAGATCATAGTGGCTACTCATTTCCCATTTCTCAATAAGCACGGTAGCTATTTCCTTAAGATGTACCAACATCGTTCCTATGTGATTGCATTGGAAAATGGGCCTAATGTAAAAGGAATGTATGTAGATGAGGCGCAAAAAGGACTTTCTTTTCGTAATTATGACAACTATTTGCTGATTGGTGGAGGAGATCATCGTACTGGGAAAAAGGGTGGCAAATGGAGTGAACTGTCAGCTTTTTCCCATAAATATTATCCAAAGTGCAAGGAGCAATATCATTGGGCTACTCAAGACTGTATGACACTTGACGGCATTCCTTATATTGGTCAATATTCAGCCAAGACTCCTCAGCTATATGTAGCAACCGGCTTTAATAAGTGGGGAATGACCTCTTCTATGGTGGCAGCTACTATATTAAAAGATGTTATCATAGGAAAGGAAAATGACTATGCATCTGTTTTCTCCCCTTCTAGAACGATGTTTCGTAAGCAACTTGCCGTAAATGGTTTTGAAGCCGTCACGAATCTTCTCTCTGTAACACCGAAGAGATGTCCACATTTAGGATGTGCCTTAAAATGGAATGAGACAGAGCGTACCTGGGATTGCCCTTGTCATGGAAGTCGATTTACTGAACATGGAGATTTAATAGACAATCCTGCTACTGGAAATTTGAAGAAGTAGTTAGAATGGTTAAATAGCTTTCTAAATAACAAATAGTTTTGCTTGCAAAACTATTTGTTATTATTAGAGAAATAATGTCGAATCTTTGTTGGTACTATGGTACAATAGTAATAGATATATTAACACTAAGGAGGTAATCGGTATGGAAAAGACAATAGATAAAAAAAGAATAATTGTAATTACTTTAATATTGATTGTGCTGTTATGTGTCGGTTTAACTGCATGGGTTGTGCAGAGAACTCATATCATACATAGAATAAGTAAATCTATTGCTCCAGATGGGACAGTGAAATACGAGATATATAATATATCCTTAACAAATGCTTCTAATAACGATAAAGGGCAAACAGTAACGATTAAAGAATACAGTCTTACAGAAGATGAAACAGAGTGGAGCCTTTTAAGTGAAGTTGAGATTCAAGGTACTTACAAAAGTAGTTCTTGGTCCCCCAATAGTAAATTATTTATAATAAATATGGATGCTGGTAAAGAAAGTCTCTATCTGTTTGACAATCAAGGAAGTATTATGCGTAAAATGGACAATTTTTTTGATATGCAAATTATTAATACAGTAGCTTTTGATTCTGATTTATATCGCTATATGCTGTCAAAAAATGAAACGCTTACTTATGAGTTTGTTCAGTGGGCGAAAGACAGTGATTTGATGCTTATTAGGTTTGCTGTAGAAGATGAGGAAAAATCCAATAATACGGCAAGTCCAGAGTACCAACCTGATAATCCGACAAAACTGGATGGGTATTTTTGGTATAATTATGAAGAAAACATTATTAGAGGTTTAGTACAAACCTTAGATTAATGTATAATATTTTCATATTTGTATTTTGTTATAAATATGCGATTTTAGGTTGAAATTACCACATAATTCCTTTACTTTGCGATTTTTGTTTTCTATAATTGAAGTAGTAGTGATTATACATACTCTTTAGAAAAGGAGAACAAAAATGACGAAACATGAAATCAAGGAATTAATTGGTAAGATGACTCTGGAGGAAAAAGCATCCTTATGTTCTGGTAAAGATTTTTGGCATACCAAGTCAGTGGAAAGATTGGGTGTTCCATCTTTCATGGTTGCAGATGGACCAAATGGATTACGGAAACAAAATCTTAATGCAGATCATTTGGGAGTAAATGAAAGCATAAAAGCGGTTTGTTTTCCAACAGGTTGTGGTATGGCTGCTTCTTTTAATCGTGATTTAGCTAAACTGTTGGGAGAAACCGTGGGAAATGAGTGCCAGGCTGAGAATGTCAGTATTCTCTTGGGACCTAGTGCCAATATTAAACGTTCTCCTTTGTGTGGACGTAACTTTGAATATCTGTCTGAGGACCCGATTGTAGCAACGGAGATGGCCGGTGCATTTATTGATGGTGTACAAAGTAAAAATGTAGGTACCAGTATTAAGCATTTTCTGGGGAATAATCAGGAATTGAGAAGAATGTCTTATTCAGCAGAAATTGATGAACGTACTTTAAATGAGATATATTTGGCGGCATTTGAAGGGGCTATAAAAGAACACAAGCCTTGGACTGTGATGTCCTCGTATAATCGAATCAATGGCACTTATGTAGGACAAAGTCATCAATACCTAACAGAAGTACTGCGCGATAAATGGGGATTTGATGGAATGGTAGTCAGTGATTGGGGAGCTATTGACAATCGTGTGGAAGATATTAAGGCCGGTCTTGACCTAGAAATGCCATCTTCTTTTGGAATAACAGATAAGCAGCTCGTTGAAGCTGTCAGAAATGGCTCTTTATTAGAGACTGATATCGATCTTGCTGTAGAACGTATTTTAAGTATCTTATATAAATTCCTCAATAATAGAGATGAGAAAGCTCAATTTGATTTAGAAAAAGACCATGAGATTTCCCGAAAGATAGCTGAGGAAACGGTCGTTTTATTAAAAAATGACAATATTCTTCCGTTAGAGAAAACCGCTAAAGTTGCATTTATAGGTAAATATGCCAAAAACCCTAGATATCAAGGTGGTGGTAGCTCTCATATAAACAGTGCCAAGAAAACCTCTGCTTGGGATTGTGCTAAGGAACTGGAAAATGCGATTTTTGCACAGGGCTATAATGACAAAGAAGATGTGATAGAGGACAATTTGATTCAGGAAGCTGTAAAAGCAGCCAGTGAAGTAGAGGTAGCAGTTATCTTTGCAGGTCTGCCTGATTCTTTTGAGTCAGAAGGCTTTGATCGAACCCACATGAGACTTCCTAATTGTCAGAATGCTTTAATAACCCAGGTTCTTAAGGTGCAACCAAACACTATAGTAGTTCTTCACAATGGCTCTCCTGTTGAGATGCCATGGGTAAATGATGTAAAAGGTATTGTTGAAGCTTATCTGGGAGGAGAAGCGATTGGTGGAGCTGTTTATGACATTCTATATGGTAATGTTAATCCAAGTGGCAAATTAGCTGAAACCTTCCCAATTAAGCTGGAGGATAATCCTTCCTATTTATTCTATTTTGGAGAAAAGGATGTTGTCGAATATAGAGAAGGCATCTTTGTTGGATATCGTTATTATGACAAGAAAAAAATGAATGTATTGTTCCCATTTGGGCATGGGCTTTCCTATACTACCTTTGCGTATTCTAATCTCAAAGTAAGCGCAGATAATATAAAAGATACAGACACTTTAACGGTTTCCATAGATGTCACTAATACAGGAAAAGTTGCTGGTAAAGAGGCAGTACAATTATATGTGTCTGACAAGGAAAGTACAGTAATCCGTCCAGAAAAGGAATTGAAGGACTTTGGGAAGGTAGATCTTCAGCCTGGAGAAACCAAGACAGTAACCTTTACCCTTGGAAAACGAGCATTTGCTTACTATAGCACTAAGATAAATGATTGGCATGTAGAATCCGGTGAATTTGACATTTTAATTGGTCAGTCCTCCAAGAATATTGTAGCTTCTAAAACAGTATATGTCGCTTCCACTGTTAAGCTGCCAGTTCAGTACACTATAAATACTGTATTGAGAGACATTATGGAAGATGAGGAAGCTACTCGTATTATTGAACCAATTCTTGAGAAATTTATGTATATAGAAGAAGAAGAGACAGAAGTAGCTAGCGAGGCTGTGTCCATGGAAATGAAACAAGCTATGCTTCAGAATTTCCCACTTCGTGGTGTGTATTCATTTGGTCAAGAGGCGATTACGCCTGAGGAGTTACAGGAAATTGTGGATCAGCTAAATCGATTACACAAACAATAATCATTACATACAAAATATATGTTAAACTATAAAAATGCAGTTCACAGTGCCTTTTGGCTCAGTGGAGTGCATTTTTTTTTTGCAGTTTTGGAAAACCTATCATAATAAAATGATACAATGGAGGAATGAGATGGACAGACATTATTATGATAGAATGCAGGAAAAACTAGATCAACTGAAAGAAGCAAATCGTCCGGAACCGATTCGAAGTGATGGAGCTGGGGCTCTTGATCTGGGGCCTAGAGACCTAAAGAGAGATGAAGAAAATCCAGATATGATAGTTCCCCCAGCCACTGACCATGGCTTGATCCCTAATCTGAAGTTCTCTTTCTCTGATACCCATATGACAATAAAACCAGGTGGATGGTCCAGAGAAATAACAAAACGAGAATTGGCCATATCAGATACCTTTGCCATAGTGGATATGAATTTGTCACCGGGAGTACGGGAGATGCATTCCCACCAACAATCAGAATTTGGTTTTGTTCTAGTAGGTGGTGCACGAGTTACCGCAGTGGATGAAATGGGCAGAAATTTTATTGCAGACTGTAAACCAGGAGAAGGATGGATCTTTCCAAAGAATATACCACATTCTATACAAGGGCTACATGAAGGCTGTGAATTTCTGATGTTGTTTGATAAAGGTACCTATTCCGAAAATCATACCTTTTCCATCAGTGAGTTATTTTCCCATTTGCCCAAAGATGTTCTCTCAGCAAACTTTGGCTGTCCTGAATCCATGTTTGATAAGATTCCTAAAGAGCAAGTCTATATCACTGATGGAGGGGACCCCGGTACACTAGAATCACAGACGATTACATCACCATATGGAAAAGTACCTAATACCTACAAACATGAATTGATCAATGTCAAACCAATAAATGGAGATGGAGGTTCTATACGAATTCTGGATAACCGCAATTTTCCGGCCTGCGATACGGTTGCTGTTGCAATGGTAGAGGTAGAGCCGGGTGCTATGCGTGAAATTCACTGGCACAGTAATAATGACGAGTTTCAATACTATATTCAGGGAAAAGCTCGAATGACTGTCTTTATGCCAGGACCAAAAGCCAGAACCTTTAACTATCAGGCGGGTGATGTGGGCTATGTCGAAGTGGGTGGTTTCCACTACATTCAGAACATCGGCACAGAAAAATTGGTTTTCCTGGAATTCTTCAATAGTAGCCATTATTCCGATATTTCACTGGCTCAATGGTTGGCCAACACTCCAAAAGAGGTCATCAAAAGCTGTCTCAATCTGCCAGACGAGTTTATTGACCAGTTAAATCAGGAAAGTAATCCTGTTGTTAGGTACTCAGGTTTCGAGTTCCCATCTGCTAGTGGGACACCACAGAATGTGCAGTATTTTAAGAACTTTGATTATAAAAAGAAGGACGTGAAGTTGGGTTCTAGCGATGTGATAGGAGAAAATGAGTAAGAATATAAAAGGCTGGCAAGGGCCAGTCTTTTATTATGGGAGAAGAAAATTGATTATATATAAGATGGGACTTAACAAATGAAAAGAAATCGTGTATACTATGTATATACATATGAAATGCGCGAGTGGCTCAGTGGTGGAGCATCTCCTTCCCAAGGAGAGGGCCGCGGGTTCGAGTCCCGTCTCGCGCTTGAAGAAGGATTAGGATTGAATCGAGAGATTCAATCCTTTTTTAGTGAGGAAGACGTCGGGGAAACGGTGTAAGTGCTGATAGATGGGGACTTTGGAGGATGAAAGGAAAAGTAATAAATGGTTTGTAAAGAGAGAGAAGTGTGGGTAAGTAAGAGTAATTATTATAGAGTAAGTGGGCACTTCTTTGTCACTTTTAAAAAATGATGTTAAAGATTATTAGGAGTAGTTTTATAGAGAAAATTGGATTGTGAACGGAGAGCCGTATTATATGTAAGGGGTTCTTAGCCTTAACCCTTTATACGAGAGGGTTAAGGCTGTTTTTATAAACAAAATAGCGTATCATAAGCTATGATTATTTTACATAATTTGTTATAATGTTATTAGAGATAAATTTAAGTAATATAAATTTAGATTTATTTAAGGGATTGCTAGATTTGGGAGGAATTATATGATGGAAGTTGTGATAAAAGCTTTAACACCTGATTTAGAAGAAGATTACTTTGACTTTTTTGACAATCGGGCATTCTCTGATGGTTCACCATTCTATCCGTGTTATTGTTCTGCTTTCAATATGAGTTCAGAACAGATCAAAATAGATTTTTTTGAGAAAGCAGAATTGTATGGAGGCGGACAAGAAAACTGGAAAAAAGCACTACGGGAATGTGCTGTGAGAATGGTTAAATCTGGTTTGATAAAGGGGTACTTAGCTTTTATTAATGGAGAGGCTATTGGTTGGTGTAATGCAAATGATAGAACCAACTATTATCGTGTAGGTGAGTTTAATTTAGATAATGTTCCTGAGAATGAGAATAATATTAATTGTCTGAAAAAGGGAGAAATCAAATCTATTGTATGTTTTGAGATTGCACCAGAATATCGTGGTATGGGGATAGCATCAAAATTACTGGACAGGGTGTGTTTGGATGCAAAAAATGATGGATATGAATTTATTGAAGCTTATCCTACAGTACGAGAACAACATAATAATTTAGCTTTTACTGGTCCGGTTCATATTTATGAAAAAGCTGGTTTTACACATTTCATGGTTAAAGAAACGACTATTATAATGAGAAAGAAATTAAGATAACAGGTTCGGTTCGTGGACAATTATTTTTACATAGTGGGTTAGAATAAAGAAAAAAGGCAATAATAAAGGCAAGGGAGTTTGGGCTCCCTTGCCTGACCAAGAGCATTACATAGCACTAACAGAAGTGTTAAGACTTCCATAATTGTCATAGGAAACACCTACTTTCGTGAAAACTAAATGTAGGTAGTAAAGGTAATGCTGCTTGGCTACATATATGTTAGCAGATGGATGATATGAAAAATATTGCCTTGTAATGAATGGGATTGTATGTGAATAGTTTACTCTATTTTAAATAGATACGGAGAGCCGTATCATAAATAAGGGGAGTTTTACTGATAAAGGAAGTGTTCGGAAAATAAATAAGTAAAATGATCGAAAATATGCCAATATGTCTTGAATTGTGAGATATATTGGTTCTTTGTATACAATTAAAACTGTGAGAAACAGAATATATTAATCGGATTAAGTGAGGTTCTGTTTAGAAAATTAGAAAATCTTCTTTTGTAGACATATGAACAAGGTGGTTTGGTTAATTGGGTGTTGATGGAGGTGAATTTCATCAAATTATAAATGATATTTTATATTTTCCCCTCCTTAAACCAGAAATACCATTATAATTTATATTTTGCAAGTTTTTTTTATTTTTTTATTTATTATGGAAAAATAATAATCCTTTTTGCCTTATAATATATAAATACACTAAATCATTGAAAGGAGATTATAAATTGGATGATATCAACAGCTTTTTTTCCAATATCTACAATGAAACATATCCTAAAATTTGTGGTTATGTAGTTGTTAGAATTAAGGATGTACACGATGCAAACGATGTGCTCCAAACTATATATACCTCTTTATACATTCGTATTTGTAATAAAGGAATTATACAATCAAATGATGTATTAAAAATATTGTATACATCTGCAAAACATGAAATTGGCCGATACTATGGCTTTTATCATTATAAAAGAAAATGTATTTCTTTAGATGCTAATTTAGATCAATCCATACAAAAAGCAGAAATACAAAGTGATGAGTTTATTTCTGAAATATCTAATGACAAATCAAAAGAATTACTCAGTGATATCTGGGAATATATTAAGGCAAAAGATGAATTGACTTATCGTATTTTTTTATTGCATTATGTTGTAGGATATAAAATATAAAGAATGTGAGAAATATGTGCCGTGTACATACTCATCAATGATCCATAGAGTCTATCGAACTATTGAAGAATTGAAATCGGTTTTTAAGGAGGAGCTTAAATGAAAATGAATAATTTTAAACTTGTAGGTCAATCAATAAGTAATTTACAAAGCCGTGACGAAGTAATGAATCATATAACACAAAATTCATTAACTAAATCTAAGAGAAAATATATCTTTTCCTACAAAGCTAAATTGGCTTGTATTATAGTATTATTTTTCTTCTTCTCGTCAACCACTGCATATGCCATTTCTTCAGATTTTCGTTATTTTCTATACGATAAATTTAGCATAGGAAAAGATGATACCCATGAAGTAAATGTTTCTTGCGAGAGTAATGGTATAATAATGACAGTTTTATCAACAAGAGTTACTGGTAAAACAGCAACTGTTTTATTATCATTTACTCAAGAGAATAATAAGCCATTTTCTCATTCAATGACAATAAGTAACAGCGTTTTAAATTATTCTAATCGAAAAGAACACTTTAAGTCTGTTGTCTCTGAGTTATCTAGTAACAAAAAAGCACTCCTATCTTGTTGCACTTGGAATATTGATAATTTACAAGAACAAGACATCAATTTAACCATAGAAAATCTATCCTGTAATGAATCACTTGAATTAGATCAATCGCCAGAAGATATTCGCGGTAAATGGACTCTTGATTTCCAATTAAACAGAGACTCAGAACTTCATACCTTTATCAATAACTCTAATAAGACCGTAACTATAAATAATAAAAAATTAAAGATTACTAGCGTTTCAGTTTCAGATCTGTCTGTAGTAGTGGATACTGATCTTTTAGAAAACGTAACTCCACCTGCTACATCAATATCACAAGCATTGTATAGTCCATATAGTATCCTAACCGGAGAATATTACAATGTCTTTATAAAAATTACTTACCAAAATGGAACTGTTATAACGAATGAATCCTCTACTCTGGATGAGAATAATAATATTTACGCAATCTTTGATAAAAAGATATCTCTAAATCAAATTAAAGAAATAGCGGTGGGCGATATAACGATACCTGCTACTCATTAATTCTATTTAAAATTAATTAAGTGCAGCAAAAGAGGATACAACTAGTAACACTCCTTGGAAGAGATTCCGCTCTCTATCGTATATATAAAATACCAATCATTCCACTAATATCCTTAATCAATAAGTAAGCTTTATAAGTTGTCCGCCCTTATATAGTTATAAGTGGCGTGGTTTCCTGCAT
Source organism: Bacillota bacterium (assembly GCA_023411225.1). Lineage (GTDB taxonomy): Bacteria > Bacillota > Clostridia > Lachnospirales > Lachnospiraceae > KM106-2. The sequence continues at coordinate 2,913 of JAEYPA010000023.1, read as the reverse complement.
TCCTCTGGAAGCTGATCTGACCAAGGCATTAAATAATCCAGTTCAGCAGGCTCTATATTTCCTGTTTGACCACAGTGTTTTGGTAACTTTGTGAGTATATATTTGAAGTAATTGTATGGATGAAGATGATTCAGCTTAGCTGTCTCAGAGATGCTGTATACTAATGCACTGGCATTAGCACCTTTGGCTGTGTTGTGAAACATCCAATTCTTCTTACCAATGCAAAACGTTCGGATGGAACGTTCTGAAGCCGAATTATCGATAGGAATATCGCCATCTGTAAGAAATACTTTTAAATAATGCTCTTGGTTAATGATATAATTCAATCCCTGTGCTGTTTTACTTTTAGGTGGAACGGAACACTCTGCAACCTGTTGTTTTACCCACACAAAAAAGTCCTCAACCAATGGTTTGATTGATTCCTGCCGTTTTGAAGTCGTTCCGTTGGTGTGAGATTTTTCAGCTCTGTGTCTGCATTATAAAACACAGCAATCTTTTGCAGTGCCTGATATGCGACCGATTGTCTGACTGCCTCTGGATCTTTTTTATCTGCAGCCTTTACTGCATCGTTAAAATCTCTTCTTGCATGAGCCCAGCAGTTCGCATTGATCACATCTGGAAGGAGCTTATCGACTAGATGATACTGCTGAAGGCCACGGTTACGAGAATCCCCTTTTTTCGTGAGGATAAAATCGAGTAAATGGGTGTAAATGCTGATAGATGGGGACTTTGGAGGTTGAAAAGAAGAATAGAGAATTATTAGTAAGGAATGCGAAGTATGGATAAGTATGAGAAATACTTGTTGAGTAAGTGGGCACCTCATTGGCACTTTTCAAAATATGATGTTAAAGATTATAAGCTATCGAATGGGACGACATGGAGAAAATAATGTTAATGCTTATTAAGAGCAGTTTTATAGATGATATTGAACTATTAAAGGTGAACCGTTTCGTAAATAGGGCTTATGATTTGAATCGTTGTTCTTACCAGTTCTTTCTCGAAACAATGAATGAATTGCTAAGGATAAAAATAATACAGCAATTGAAAAAGATAGTATTACTGGAAATAATAGTATAAATGGAAACAATAATGTCAATGGAAGCAACAATCATATTGTTAATATATGAACAAAATAAAAAAGAGGATAAATCAAAAAAGAACCTCTTTTTTGTAACGTTTTACCTGTATAAGAGGTCTAATATACAAAGGTGGTGAAAAATTGAAGAAGTTTGAAGAGCTTTATAGAGAAAGTTACCCCATGGTATATGCTTTTCTATTATCGCTTACAAAAGATCGTGAGACGGCAGAAGAATTAACACAGGAGACCTTTCTGAAAGCAATGAAAGGGATTGGAAAATACAAAGGAGATTGTAAGATTACTACATGGTTAATTCAAATAGCGAAAAATAATTATTTTTCTCATATTAGGAAAAATCAGAAGTTAGTAAAAAAGGAATATTTAAAACGCTTGGAGATAGATCATGATAAAGCACCGGAAGAGTATTTTATAGAGAAAGAAAGCATGAGATTTCTTCATACAGTAATTAGAAATTTGGACGAACCTTATCAAGAGGTAGTAATTCTACATTTGTTTGGTGAATTGTCTTTTAAGGAAATAAGCAAACGTTATAACAAAAGCGAAAGTTGGGCAAGGGTGATTTTCTATCGAGCCAAAAGTAAGATTAAAACAGTATGGATGGAGGAGAATAATGAGTAATAAAAAGGAATGTGCAATTGTTCAAGATTTGTTGCCTTTATATGTAGATGGAGTTGTAAGTGAACCATCTAAGGAGTACATAGAAGAACATCTTAGAGAGTGTGATGATTGTAAGATTCACATAGAAGGCCTTAAAGAACCAATGGGGGAAGAAGCGAAAAAGAAGCAAGAATTGACAGCAAAGCAATATAAGAAGGGAATTGCGTATTTTAAACATAGACAAATTTTAAAAATTCTGCTTATTGTAGTGCTAATAGGAATGTCATTGTATAGTGGTATTCAAATAAAACATAAGTATCAATTAGATAAGTTAACAAGTGGTTGGAAATATAATGGTGAAGATGTGATTTCTTTTGATGAATATAATAGCGTGATATTTGACGAAAAATTTAATGAGTTCGTGAACGAAGAAATAAAAGATAACACAGTAGATTTTAAATGGAATGGCTATGGATTTTACAGCGTGGAATGGTCGTTTTGGGGAAATATTATTCGAGTGAATAAAGAAAACCATAGTATGGAGATGATGTTTCGGTTTAAAGGAGACCAGCTAATCTTAGACTTTGGAGACAATCAGGAAATTGCACTAAATAAAGAGTAGATTACGTATCTTTAGAAGTTTAAAAAATAGTATGAAAGGTAATAATAAAGGCAAGGGAGCAGTAACTCCCTTGCCCTGCCAAGAATATAATAGAATTCATACAAACTACAAAGCACTAAAAGCAATGTGAGCACTTCTATTTTCGACATAGAATCACCTACTTTCAAAAGAGACTAAAAGTAGAATTATTATAATGCTTCTTGGCTACATATATATTAACAGACCGACCATATCAATATTATTGCTTTGTTATGAATGAGATTGTACTTGATTGTTTTACGCTACTTTAAACTGATACGGAGAATTTTACTGGAATAACAAAATACATTATAAGATATAAAAAGAATGGTATAATTACATCGAAGTATTGTGATTGTACCTTTATTTTCAGATTAAGTACTATGGAAAATAACAGTATATAAATGGGAGAGTATAACTTGAAACACAGAGTATCTGATGATACCATATTGTGAATGCTAATATAAAAGTGAGCCATTTCACTACTTTGTGCTAGTCAAAAAATGAGCCACTTTCGACAAATACCCTGTATACTAATCTTAAGATTAGGACAGGAGGACGAAAGGGTGATTATTGA
>JAEYPA010000163.1 GCA_023411225.1 Bacillota bacterium | reverse complement strand
GGGAAGTAGCAGTATCTATATCCATCTCATTCACCAAAAAATTATCAAATAAGGAATGAACTAATAGCTGGGACATCATGATTTTTACATCCTGAATCTGTAGTGCAATCATATTATTATTGTACCTTTCTTCCTCTATTCTTACTCCATCTATTGTAGAATATTATGTTTCAATTTGCAAATACTATGGGAGTGAAATTTGATAATTTCTAAGGAGGTAATACACATGTTTTACTACTCTGGAAAAAGCAGATCTTATCGGTTCCCAGGCCATGAAAGTATTTTAAGCTATGAGAAAGATCATTATATGTACTGCCCTCCTGCAGACACCTTTACTTCCATGGATGGATTCACATATGATTCCTATGGATCCTTTTCCATTCCCATGCCAACTACTTATTCTGAAAAAGACTATTCTCAGATGTTTTAGGGGAAAGAGAATATACATTCTCTTTCCCCTGTAAAGAATTGCACCTTAATTAATATATAAGAGGTTGACCTGAAGTAAAATAATATTTTTTACTATTATCGGCATCTTCACGAACAAATACGGTAAGATACAAATCATAACACGGTTTCCATTGATGAACAATATTTTGATATGCAGTACTGTTTTCCCAAGCACTTAGTAAATCATCTATGGAAGAATAACCAGGACTCTTAGGGATCGAATCTACCAAATCCCATTCAGCCAGAAAATAACTACCTAAGTCATTTACTACTGTCTTATGACTACTAATCTCTTCATTCAGTTTATCAATTAGGGTTTGACGTATCTCATAATCAATATATCCCTTTGGTAAAGTGGAATCCTCTTCGCCTAATCTTGGAATCAAAATTACCTTTGAAAGATTACAATGATTACAAGAATAAGCATCCCTTCCATAATAATATGACGTTGGCACAATACAGTTCCTATCATCTTTCACAAAATCATGTCCATAGCTAGGAAGGATTTCAAACTCTTCTTCCCCACATTCATAACACTTCTTTGTGATAGAACCATCTTTTGTACAGGTCGGTTCCACCCTCACAATAGATTGAGGAGTATAAGAATGTACATGTGGTAGCAAAGACTTATCAATATTGAAAACTTGTATCCATAAATAGCAGACGGAACCTCCCTCGTAAAATTTGAAGCAAGCCATATTAACAGTATTCCAAAAAGATTCTAACATACATCGGTAGTGAGAGTAGGAGTTAACAAAACACTTTAGAGCATGCTGTGGGGTGCTTCCTTCTCCACAATTATATGTTATATTTTCAGCAAACCCCTCCCCACGAAGTAATTCATTAGGTCTTTTATGACATAGATCCCAATCTTCTCTGGATGCAGCTTCTGTGGCCCTTATTAGAGTATAATTATCTAACGAATTATCCCATATTAATTCATCTCGACCATTTTGTACACGTATTTCATTGGTAAGTTTAAATAATTCTTTGGCATATTCCATATAAAAATTACCATATACCAAATGCTTTTCCCCGTCTGGATCACCATAATCCACCCATATAATAAGTTGCTTATCTTCCTTTCCACATTTTGTACATTCACGAGACCTACTACCAAAGGATTCATATGAGGTAGGTAGAATTGTCTCCCATTTTCCATAGGAATGACCAGTGGCTTTTATCGTCTCAGTAACATGTTTATGACATTTCGTACACTCTCTTACAATTTCCCCTGTTTCGGTACACGTAGGTTTAGTTCGATTAATTTCAACATAATTATGTCCCGATGGTTTGTCATATTCTTGCATCGTACTATCACATCTTGTACATCTATAAGTTTCGTCGCCACTTTCTTCACAAGTAGCTGAAGTGGAGATTCGCTCATAAGAATGATTCAGTGGACTAATATAATCACTAATTTTTGTTACGCTACATCCTTTACATTTATATGTATTGTAACCTCTATCGGTACAAGTTGGATCTACATGATTCACACATTCAAAATCATGATCAAGCATTGTAAGATACTGAGAAGTAGGCACGTAACCACACATACTACAAATATCTACTTCCAATCCATACGACTGACAAGTTGGCTTTATGGTCACTTTTTTTATGTAGTTATGTGTATGTGGGATCATAGGTATTACTTTACAGTCTATGACGCTATCACATTCTGTACATTTTTTTATATACATTCCATCCGCCAGATAGGTAGCTTCACTCTCTAAAATCCATTTACTCGGAGTATGCTCCTTTGGCATTATAGGCTCTGTATGAGAATACCCACAAGAACATGTGTATGTTAGAACTCCACCTGTATAGCAAGTAGGCTTTCTTGTAACTTTACTTTTATAAGAGTGATGATGTGTCACCTTAACTTTGCAATTTAAAGTCACCTTGTTTACTCTGCCAGATATTATTACTGTACCATTCTTTAAGGCAGTGACTTTACCATTTTTGTTCACAGTTGCTATCTTGGTATTCTTGCTTTTCCAAGTCACTGTTCCTTTTATTCCTTTTACTCTTAAGGTGTAAGTTTTTCCTTCCCCTAATGTAAGACTTGCCTTATTGATGGACGCCTTTCGAACTGTTACTGTACAAGAATAGGTTTTCTTTCCAGCTTTCGCTCTTATAATGACTCTCCCATTAGAAACAGCAGTAACCTTGCCATTTTTATTAACAGTTGCTATTTTTTTATTTGTTGTAGACCATTTAATGGTATCCTTTACGCCTAATAGTTTTAATGAATAGGATTGGTTAATATCTAAGGTAATAGATGTTTGATTGAATCGTTTTTTTGCAACGGCTTCCACTAAGGTAGAAGAATAGATTAGAAAAATAAGAATAAAGATAAGACTTATAGAGATATAACACCTACGTTTAGACAACAAAAAAATCCCCCCTTCGGAAACTGGCTGCCATATAAAAGGCCCTATAGTTTTGCGTCCCACTCTTTCAAGTAGTTTGCCATTATCGTGTAAAGAATTCTTATGCTTTAATTATTATGTTTACATTTATAGTAGCATGTCTGTAATATAATGTCAAATAATTGTATTTATGATGAATACTCGTCGAAGGAAAGAACAGGAGAACCATCCATCTTACCATTTAAAATAATCCGTTGGCATATGACCATATAAGCAGACATAGATTCCAGTAATAATCGCCAGATGAAGTGGATAATACATATAAAACAGGTACTTGACCTTTGGACCTTGCCTGCCATTGTAGCAGGCAATAATTGGTACCGCCAGGGCACTAAACATCTGTATATTACTAGCACCGCAAAATAACAGGTTCAGTACCACAAGAATTAAAAAAATCTGCAGATTTCTTCCTCGATACAAATAGAATAATACGATATAGAATATACCAAGCTCTGCATAGTCAACATTTGCAAAGTGTGCCACTATAGCTACTGCCACCAGTATAGCAGAGATAGCAAATGTATTCTGCCCCTTTTTTTCTCTTACATCATCTATTGCATAAATTGCAACTAACCCTAAAAACAAGGTACAGAATATATTTTGCATGGCCCATAGGTTACCAGTATTATTAAACAGCACATCAAAGGGAACTTCTGAGACTAGCGCAAACAAAAAGAGGCGAACTAGATATTTTCTTACATCTCTGGTATGAAAGAAGCCCTCAACAATAAGGAAACAAAATATCGGAAAGGCTAATCTACCTATCACTCTTAGGTACTCAAATCCTCCAATGTTAGCATTAGGGAATAGTGCTGCTCCAACATGATCCATTGTCATGGATAGTATGGCAATGAGTTTCAGATGGAAGGAAGTCAGTACCCCATTTCCTTTTACTTCTGACATTAAGCTAATCCTCCTGGTTACATCTACTTTACGTTTTTACTAATTAACACCACAATGGAGCGAGGCTTTATCAGAATAGTATCTTTCTGTAAATTGATCAATTCCTTCTTTTCCTCACCAAAAGCTCGGCTACTGTCCAATAATATACACCACTCTTTCCCATTTGGTGGGCTTGGGAGGTCAAACATATGATTCTCCCAGTGCATATTATAGGCAAAATAAAAGGACTCATCATACTCTGTATGGCTAACTTTCACATATTTTCCACAAAGCAGTATTCCTAACACCCGACTGTAAAGGGAATAATCCGGATACCAGGCTTTCATACCATGAAAAGACAGATCTGGAAGACCACAAGATATGTAGTCCATTAATCTGAACTCATCCTGTCTATGCAAAATTGGGTGTGCCTTTCTTAAAGCTATCATTTGCTTTACAAAATCATAAATTGCGACGTTGGTTTTCAGTTGGTTCCAATTGAGCCAGGTGATCTCATTATCCTGACAATAGGCGTTATTATTACCATTTTGGGAATTCAAAAACTCATCTCCTGCTAAGAGTAACGGTGTTCCCTGGCTCAAGAATAAGGTAATAAATGCATTGCGAATCTGACGCTGTCTAAGTTCTAATACCTTCTTTGACCTTGAAACTCCTTCTTTTCCACAGTTCCAGCTATAATTATAGTCGGTGCCGTCCTTGTTATCTTCCCCATTGGCCTCATTATGCTTTACATCATAGGTATATAAATCTGCCAAAGTAAATCCATTGGTATTGGTTATATAGTTGATTTTACCAATCTTCGCCGGCTTTTCTTTAAATTGCGCGCCAAATTTGCCGGTTTGTTCTTCATCTCCCTTAAGGAATCTCCTGATGTCAGTCTGATAATTGTCATTATACACTGCCATATTCTCGTAAGCTGGCTTTCTATAAGAATAGATTTCATTGGTTGGAATGAAATCACTCATTAACTTAACTCTGGTAAGATAAGGATCTGCGGCAGCCAAGCTCGGATTAAGTCCATTGCTGTTAAAATGAAATCCATCTACATGATATTCCTCTACCCAGTGATGTAGACAGGACAAGGCATACAAAGGATTAAAACCGGGTTCAAAGTAGAATTCCATAATCAATTCAATTCCTGCTTTGTGGCATTCCTTAACCAACTGCTTAAACTCAACCACCGGATTCGAACAGCTATAGGCCTCCTTCGGCGCCATATAATAGGCATCCTTTGTATAACCCCAATAATTTATCTTAATAGATGGCTTTAAATTGCCCTTTTGTTGCTGCAAAAAAGCTTGATATCCTGTTGTCCCTCTTGAACCCCTATCCATTTCCTCAATCTCATTAAATGCATAAGCAGGCATTAGCTCAATGGCATTGATGCCTAATCCCTTTAAGTAAGGAAGCTTTTCTATAACACCCAGATAAGTCCCCTTGTGTGTTACCTTAGAAGAAGCATGTCTTGTAAATCCCCTAACATGAAGTTTATACAGAATCAACTCCTCATAAGCCAGTTCTAGTTTTCGATCTCCTGTCCAGTCAAAATGGGCAGATTCTATCCCTCCACGGATAGGTTCTTCCTTAGAATCTGAATATACACCCCAGTTACTTCTTCCAACAACCTTCTTGGCATAGGGATCTACATATTCTCTATGATTGGCTTCATAGGTATATTCCAATTCTTCTTCAGGTAGCTTGTCAATTCCTATCGTTAGGACATCTCCTAACCGATATTTATCTTCTAGGGGCACTGTAAGAAATTTATCCTTACTACCCTTTTTATAAATGTGCAGAAATGAATCTAAGGAGGATTCCATAGCCACGGAAAAATACGTAATTGAACCCTCTTTCGTCACCCCCAAAGCCTTTGGTGATCCATATACTATTTCCCATGAACTCTCGTTTTTCTTTGTCAAATAAATTCCCTCCAGATTCTACTTTTACTTAATCTATCAATTATCTAATATAAGTAATGTTGCCCTTATTGCTGGTTTTCAATCTGCTCAGCCAGATCATTTAGATAGACCCAACGGTCCATTTTTTCTTCCAGAAGTTTCTCTTTAGTTTCCTTTTCTTCCATCAGAGCATTGAGCTTTACAAAATCAGTAGCCGCCTGCTTAATCGCTTCCTCTAACTCCTCAATACTATGTTCCAAGCCTTCAATGACTTTATCTATCTCATTATACTCCCTCTGCTCTTGGTAAGTAAACTTTATTTTCCTATCCTTTACCTTTGCTACAGAGGCTTTCTTATCCGTCACCGGCTTACTTTCACTGCTTTCTACACTTTCCTTGGCCACTGCCTTATAGTCACTGTAATTACCTTCATACTGTGTAATCCTTCCATTGCCTTCAAAGGCAAAGATACGCTCCACAAGCTTATCTAGGAAAAAGCGATCATGCGATACGGTAATGACAATTCCATCAAAGGTTGTCAGATAATCTTCTAGTATTGTTAGCGTCTGAATATCTAGGTCGTTGGTAGGCTCATCCAGAATCAGAATATTTGGTGCTTCCATCAATACCATAAGAAGGTAGAGCCTTCTCTTCTCTCCACCTGACAAACGATCCACTGTAGTATATTGCATGGCGGAGTCAAACAAGAAACGCTCACACATCCTGCTAGCAGTTATTTTACCATCTGTAGTTTCAATATATTCTCCGATCTGGCGAACACAGTCAATTACCAAACTATTCTCAGGAAGTGCTTTATTCTCCTGAGCAAAATAACCTATTTTTACAGTCTGCCCTATTTCTACCGTGCCTGTATCAGGAGTAAGATGCCCAGTCAAAATATTTAGTAAGGTCGTCTTACCGCAGCCGTTAGGTCCAATAATACCAACTCGGTCGTTTTTCAAGAAAATATAGGAAAAGTCCTGGATGACACACTTGTCCCCAAATGATTTATTCACGTGGTCCACCTCAATGGTTTTTTTCCCTAGACGAGAAGCTACAGAGTTAAGTTCCACTTTGCCGTCAGTTTCGATTCTGTCTCTGTCTCTTAGTTCCTCAAAACGCTCTATTCTAGCCTTTTGTTTTGTACTTCTCGCTCGTGCCCCACGTTTAATCCACTCTAGCTCCATCCGATACAGACTTTTGTTTTTTCTCTCTGTAGCCAGCTCGATATCCTCTCTCTGGGCTTTCAAATCAAGAAAACCGGAATAGTTGGCTTCGTAGGTGTAAAGATTTCCTATGTCAATTTCTACAATTTTGTTTGTGACTTTATCCAGAAAATAACGGTCATGGGTTACCATTAACAGGGCTCCCTTATACCGTTTCAGATAATCTTCTAACCATTCTACCATCTCGTTATCCAAATGATTCGTAGGCTCGTCAAGAACTAAGATATCTGCTGGCGTAAGTAAAGTCCTTACCAGAGCAGCACGCTTTCTCTGTCCTCCGCTTAAGGTATCCGGATTACAAGTAAAATCCGTAATGGCAAGTTTCATAAGCATCGCCTTGGCATCTGCCTCCATCGTCCAGATATCTGAGTGGATATCTTTTCCCTCAACTACATTCTGAAGTAACGTCTTCGTATGATCAAACACCGGTGTCTGAGGCAAATACTCTACATGTATCTGGTTTCCCTTTACCACTCGTCCCTCATCCGGTTCTATGAGACCTGCTGCTATTTTTAATAAGGTAGATTTGCCTGTACCATTTATTCCAATTAATCCAATCTTTTCCCCTTCATTAATACCCATGGATGCATTTTTTAACAAATAACGTTCAGAATAACTATGGGTAACCTCTTGTATGGTTAATAAATTCATGTTAAAACTCCTAACTTTGTAACTTCTTTTTTACAGAAATTCACGTAAAGTCATTCTATCACAGGGAAAGCAACTTGTAAACGGCAGAAAACTCTTGCAAAATCCTTAATATAAGGTAAAATAGATATGGTATTTGCCTGGATATGCCAGGCCAAAAAATAGATTGAGAGGTTATATATATGATTCAAGCTGCAAATGTAACTTTAAGACTTGGAAAACGTGCCTTATTTGAGGATGTTAACATAAAGTTTACAGAAGGCAACTGTTACGGCTTAATTGGTGCCAATGGAGCTGGCAAGTCTACCTTCCTTAAGATTCTTTCCGGACAGTTAGAGCCAACCAAGGGCGATATCATCATTACTCCTGGTCAGCGTCTTTCTTTTCTACAACAGGATCACTTTAAATACGACCAATATGACGTTCTTTCAACAGTAATTATGGGAAATCAACGTCTGTACGATATTATGAAAGAAAAGGATGCTATTTATGCTAAAGAAGATTTTACTGAAGAAGATGGTATCCGTGCTTCTGAATTAGAAGGCGAATTTGCTACTATGAATGGATGGGAAGCAGAAAGTGATGCTGCTACCCTACTAAATGGACTTGGCGTTGAAACCGAGTTTCACTACAAGCAAATGAACGAGTTAAATGGTTCTCAGAAGATTAAGGTCTTACTCGCGCAGGCATTGTTTGGTAACCCAGACATCCTGTTACTTGACGAGCCAACCAACCATTTGGATATGGAAGCCATTCGCTGGTTAGAAGAATTCTTAATCAACTTTGATAATACTGTAATCGTGGTATCTCATGATCGTTATTTCTTAAATAAGGTTTGTACCCACACAGCAGATATTGACTACGCTAAGATTCAACTATATGCCGGTAACTATGATTTCTGGTATGAATCCAGCCAGTTAATGGTAAAACAAATGAAGGAAGCCAACAAGAAGAAGGAAGAAAAGATTAAGGAGTTACAGGAATTTATCCAACGTTTCTCCGCTAATGCTTCCAAATCCAAACAGGCTACCTCCAGAAAGAGAGCTTTGGAAAAAATAGAACTGGATGACATCCGTCCATCTAGCCGTAAGTACCCATACATTAACTTCCAGCCTACTCGTGAAATTGGAAATGAGGTTCTTACTGTAAGTAACATCTCTAAAACCATTGATGGAGTTAAAGTTCTCGACAATATTTCCTTTATCGTCAATCATGATGACAAGATTGCCTTTGTAGGTCCTAATACTTTGGCTACTACTACCCTGTTTAAGATTTTAGCAGGCGAGATGGAACCTGATGAAGGAAGCTATAAATGGGGCTTAACCACTTCACAATCCTATTTCCCTAAAGATAATACTAATTATTTCGACTGTGAAGATACCATCGTAGACTGGTTGATGCCTTTTTCCCCAGAAAAGGACGTTACTTATGTACGTGGATTCATGGGACGTATGTTATTTGCTGGTGAAGAAGGTTCAAAAAAGGTTAAAGTGTTATCCGGTGGTGAAAAAGTTCGTGTTATGTTGTCAAAAATGATGATATTAGGTTCTAATGTCCTAATCATGGATGAGCCAACCAACCATTTAGACATGGAGTCCATTACTGCATTAAATAATGGTGTTATTAAATTCCCTGGTGTAGTTCTTTTCACTTCCCAGGATCATCAATTTGTACAGACCATAGCAAATCGTATTATGGAACTTACACCAAATGGTTTAATCGACAAGATTTCATCTTATGATGATTATCTAGACAATGACGAGCTTGCAAGAAAGCGTCAGGTCATGAATATGGTAACCGATGACGATAACGACTAGGTTATCTTGACAAGAAACATTATTTTAGGTTAAAATAGTTTATTATGTATTAGTAATATTATATGCAAAGAAGAACTGACTTCATAGATGCTTCGGCAATCAGAACTGTAAGTTTTGATTGCTGGGGCGTTATTAAGCTAATAATTAAAGTACATAATAAGAATATATATTTTTAGGAGATGGTATTTTGGACCCGAGTGTCACGCAATTAATTATTTTATTTATTCTCATTCTATTATCCGGTTTCTTTTCTTCTGCTGAGACATCCCTTACGACAGTAAATAAGCTGCGTATTCGTTCTTTGGCTGAGGAAGGCGACAAAAGAGCTATCATGGTTAGCAAATTGATTGAAGATCCTGCTAAAATGTTAAGTGCAATCTTAATCGGCAATAACATTGTAAACTTGACTGCTTCTTCTATTGCCACTACGTTGGCCACTAATCTGGCAAATAAAAGTGGGCTTAATATTGAAGTCAGCCTTGCTATTGGTATTGCTACTGGTTTAATTACTCTTATCATCCTGATTTTTGGTGAAATCACCCCAAAGACCCTAGCAACAATCAATGCGGAATCTCTTTCCTTACGTTATGGAAAGGTTATCTACTATTTCACTAAGTTATTTACCCCTTTAATCTTTGTAATCAACAAACTCTCCATTGGGATACTGCTTCTTTTTCGAGTAAACCCTAACAAAAAGCCACAACAGATTACAGAAAATGAACTTAGGACTATTTTAGATGTCAGCCATGAGGAAGGCGTAATTGAGAGTGAAGAACGTAAAATGATTACAAACGTGGTGGATTTTGGTGATTCCATTGCAAAGGATGTTATGGTTCCCCGTACTGAAGTCGAATTTGCTCAGATTGATCTTAGTTATGATGAACTGGTTGAACTGTTTGCGGAGAATATGTTCTCACGTTTACCGGTTTATGCGGATACCAGAGATAATATATTAGGAATCATAAACCTTAAAGATGTGTTTTTCTATCAGGGAGATAAATCTGAATTTCACATCAAGGACCTAATGAGAGAACCTTACATTACCTATGAATTCAAACACACGTCTGAGTTATTATCCGAAATGAAACAGGAACATGTTGCTATGGCTGTAGTAATGGATGAGTATGGTTCTACAGCAGGTATCATTACCTTAGAGGATTTGATTGAGGAAATCGTAGGTGAGATTCGAGATGAATATGATGGTGATGAAGAAGATGAGATTAAGCCAATCGGTGACAATGAATATATCGTTGATGGCACAACTAAGCTAGATGATATTAATGAAATTCTGGAATTAGGCATTGTGGCAGAGGAATATGACTCCATTGGTGGTCATGTGATTAATCTGTTAGACCATTTGCCTGATGAAGGAGAATCTATTACGGATACAAATAATGTAACGTATACGGTAGTAAGCGTAGATGTGAATCGTATCGACAAAATTAGAATTCATATTCCGGACCCTGTTACTCATGATGATGAGGAAGCGGAGAAGGAAATGGTAACTAATAAAGAGTAATAAAGGAAGGACCACCGGTCTGTTCACTACAGACTGGCGGTCCTTCCTTTATTACTTACTTTTTTCTTATTATCCCCTTAAATTTTTTTGTTTCGATAGAACAAATCATTTCTTTCGGTGAATCCGACGTTCTCCCAGAAACCATTTCCAATTTCATTTTCCTTAAATGCAACTAATGCAACTTTGGTTATACCCTCTTTATCCAAGGCTTCCATAGCCGAGGCAACTAACCTTCTGGCAATGCCTTGATTACGATACTCTGGTAATACGGCTGTATGATGAATATATCCTCTTCTTCCATCATGACCAGCCATTATTACTCCAATGATTTTTATATTATCAATCGCTACAAAGCTTGTTGTTGGATTACGCTTTATATATTTCTCAATACCCTCTCTGCTATCGTCAGTTGAATTAAGTCCTATTCCCGATGTACGAGTCCATACATTATATATGTCTTCGTAATCTTCTATTATCATCTGTCTAATATGTACCATGTTGTCATCCCCTTAAATTCTGATTTATATTACACCTACATTATAGAGGAAATACTATACTTATTCAATCATATTTTATTAAATTAATGCATAAAACCCCTTTTATTAGATATTTTTGTCTAACAAAAAGGGGTTCACTTAAGGAACCACTTAAGGAAAACCTAAGCGGCTTTTATTATTATTTTAATTCAGAAACGTACTGAGCTGCGGAGTTTCCAGCAACACGACCAAATACAACGATATCTGTCACTGCTGTACCACCGATACGGTTTCCACCATGGATTCCACCAGTAACTTCACCAGCAGCAAATAATCCATCGATTACAGCTCCATCTGTATTAATTACTTCAGCATTTGTGTTGATCTCAAGTCCACCCATTGTATGGTGTACACCTGGAGCAATTTTGATTGCATAGTATGGTCCTACTGAAATATCATGTTCCATACCAGTATCTCTTCCAAATTCCTTATCATTTTTAGAAGCAACTGCTTTGTTCCAATCTGTTACGGTCTTTGCTAAAGTAGCAGAATCCATATCAATCTTTTTAGCTAATTCTTCAATAGAATCTGCCTGAACTACAATATCGTTATCCATATATTTTTCTACAGCACTAAGAACATCTCTTAATTGCTGGTCAAAGATCAGATATGCATAAGAGCCTTCCTGCTCAATGACAGAAGCACTTACAACATCACGTGTTCTTAGTTCATCCCCAAAACGAACACCTGATTGATTGACAAGAATCGCTCCGTCACCACGTACGGATTCGGTAATTAATAAGCTTGTAGATTGTTCTACAGTTGGGTGAATCTGAATCTGTTCCATATCAACAGTATTGGCACCAACAGCAGTCGCCATTACAATACCATCACCTGTTGCAGTAGCAACATTTGTTGTTACATAACCTTTTAATTCAGGTTTATACTGAGCATATATTTCTTCATTTGCACCAAAACCACCTGTCGCAAGAATAACGGATTTAGCGTTGATTGTATAGTTTGTTTCACTGCTTTCAGCTAAAATTCCTACTGCTTTGTTTCCATCCATAAGGATTTCAGTTGCTTTCGTATTATAGTATACTGGAATCTTATACTCATCCAGCTTTTTCACAAAAGAGTTTACCAGATATGCACCTACACCAGTACCACCTTCTGGACGATGGATTCTCTTATTGGTAGCACCACCGGAGAAAGAAACCTCATTTAATGGAGCACCAATTGAGTCTAACCAGGTAATCGCATCTGCAGATTCCTTACACATCTTAGTTACAAGTTCAAGATTGTTTAAGTTATATCCACCTTCCATCGTATCCTTAATAAAGGTGTCTACAGTATCTTTGATTCCAAGTTCCTTCTGAACAGTTGTTTCTGCAGCATTCATACCACCTGTTGCTCTGGAGGTATTTCCTCCGGCATATGCTGCCTTTTCCACGATTATAACATTCATACCAGCTTCTTTCGCCTGAATTGCAGCAGTCATACCAGCGCCACCTGCTCCAACAACTACAACATCAGCATCAATAGTTTCCTTCTTTGCTTCAGTTTTACTATCTTCTAAAGCAACTAACTTAGATGCATCCACGCCAGCTTCTTTTAATGCATTGGCAACCGCTTCTTTAATAGCTCCACTGGATTTTGTAGCACCAGAAATACCATCAATTTCAACAGCTTGTTTTTTCACCATTTCTTTTGGTAGCTGTTCTACTGCAACAGAACCAATTCCCTGAGTTTCTTTATCCCCTACTACAGTAATGCTTTCAATTGCATTTTCAGATAAAGTAACTGTTGCCGTGATATCTCCACCAAAGCCCTTTGCAGTACCCTCATAGGTTCCAGCTTTGTATTTGCCACTTGTGGAAGAACTAGTTTGATCATTCTGAGAATTGTCTTTGCTTCCACAGGCTGTAAGTGACAATACCATCATAGTTGCAAGTATGAAACTTAAAATTCTTTTTTTCATATCTTCTCCTCTTTTTGATAATTATTAATTCTATTGTATTGTAACAAAGGATTCTGTATATAATCTGACTTAATTCTGAAATTATGTTCAGAATTAAGTCTATAAAGGAAAGGTGATAGAAATAATACATCCTTTTTCCTCTTCACTCTGAATCTTGATATCCCCATGATAGTTGTCTACTATGCCTGCAACAATAGCTAACCCCAAACCGCTACCCCCTCCTTTTGCCTTTGTCGTAAACTGAGAATCAAATATCCGTTTTTGGAATGCTTTAGGAATTCCTGTTCCCGTATCACTAACCATAAGAACCGCTTTATCCTCTTTTTTGATAAAGCTAATCTTTAAAACATGATGATTTCCTTTCGCTTCCTCCATGGCATAAATACTGTTCATACTAAGATTATATATAATTTGTACCAATTCAAGTGGCTGTCCCTGTAACATAATCGGCTCTGCCTGAAACTCCGTTTGTAGACTGATGCCCTCTGGAAGAAGAAATCGTATTCTCTTCACAGCATCCTGTATGGTACTGTTGCTATCAAATAAAACCATCGTTTGTTCTCCCGGTTTCTTTCTTCCATACTCCAATAGTTCCCTTGCTAACAAGGCACACTGATTGCTGGATTTATGAATTCCATGTACATAATCTAACAAAGAAGGATCTTTCGTTTGCAGACTGTCCTCTAAAAGCTCACAATATATTTCAATCGGTGCAAGAAGATTATTATAATCATGTGCTACTTTTCTAGAAAAGAGACCAAGGACTTCATTTCGATTGCCCTGATGAATCTGTTCCTGGAGTTTTAGTTCCATAGAGTATTCCAACTCCTTTTTTCGTATACGGAACAGTAGAAATGTAAAAAAAGCAAATACTAATAACAACCCAAGACTTAGGAAGGCAAACAGGTAAAAAGTAATTTTGATTGGTTTTTCTATCTCGCGGTAAGGAAGTCGGGCACTAATCAGAATATTGTTTTCTCCAACCTCAGTAAAACCATATCCGATTAAGCAGGTCTCCTCCTTAGCATCCGTTGGCATTGACGAAGTGATATAAAGTCCTTCCCTATTGCCATAATAGCCAAACCTCTCATTGATATCACTGAGTGTAAGATAGCCTTCCTCACCCAACTGAATCTTCGCAATGGTATTATGAAATACCATAGACAGATTAATCCTTGCAATGATTACTCCATATTTTCCATATTCGTTAAATACTCCCTTAAACAAATAGATTCCCATATTATCTGCATTGACCTGTACCAGCGGTCCCACAATCAGCTCATTTGTTTGTAAAGCCTTCTTTTTGTAAATAGACATATCCTCGCTGGGAAGTGTCGCAATATTAGCTTTATTTAGCTCTTGTAGGGAATAATATCTTAGATAATCCAAATAGATTGGAGACCTATTCCAGTATAACTTAATACGCTCCTCGACTTTACGCTCGATTAAATCAGTATCCTTTCCCAGAAAATTAAAAGTGAACATATTTTGAATTTCTAGATTTTTCTCATTCACATAAGTTTTGAAATACTTTGTTCCCATGTCCGCTATTACCAGAAGCTGTTTATTCTGTTGCTCAACAATAGTTTTCTTGTATTTTTCATAGGTTGCATAAAAACATAGCATAATAATAGAGAATACACCTAGAAACAAAAATATATATAAATACTGCCTTTTAAACCTTATTTTTTTTTCCATATCATTACCTATCCAATTTTACTATCATACCTTTATATTGCCATATTTCGACATAATAAGCTATATCAATTTATTGGAAGGAGATACTCATGGCAAATGAAACGATTCTAATTATTGATGATGACAAAGCTCTGTTAAAGGCCATTCAAATTGGTTTAGAAAAAGAACAGATGAAGGTTGAAACGGCAGAGACTGGAACAACTTCCTTGAATTATATAGCAAATAGAAACTATGATGCCATTCTTATGGATTTACAGATGCCGGATATGGATGGATTTGAGTTAGTGCAACAGATTAGGAATCAAAAAAACTATACTCCCATCATTATCATCAGTGGTCGCGAAGAAGAACATAACAAAATACTTGCCTTAGGTTTGGGAGCGGATGATTATATAACCAAACCTTTTAGCATTCACCTACTACATTCCAAGCTAAAAGCATTGATAAGAAGATGCAACATCTATCAAAAAAAAGAAAAATCAGAATTAATTGTAGGACCTTTTTGCTTAGACAAAAACACCTTGCAGATTTTCAAAGATAAGGTACCACTACAGCTTACCTCAAAGGAAACAAAACTGTTAAAGTTATTTTTAGAAAATCCCAACCGCTTGTTTACGAAGGAACAGCTTTATGAAGCCATATGGAATAATACCATCGTAGATGATAATACCATTATGGTATACGTAAAACGATTACGTAAGAAAATAGAAGAGGACCCCAAGAATCCTTGCTATTTAATGACTGTTTGGGGCATTGGATATCAATTCAAGATATAAAAATACCTCTCTGATTACACTCTGAGAGGTATTTAGTGACTTATTAAAATAATACGTCAGATTTTTTACTTAGTAATCTGGCTCCGTTAATAATGAAAACTACACCAGCTCCTATCATAATTACAATGGTAAGTATACCAAATATAATGTTCAGCTTACCGGTCGAATTTAATGTTTTATAAATCTTCTCATCCATAGCAAAACCTCCATTATTCTTAGGCCGATGCCCCATAATTAGTTATTGTACACCATATAGATTATAATACTCATCAATTGCTTTATTTATAGTATCATCAATTATTATTGTACCATTTATTGGGCGGTTGTAAAGATATTCTACTACTTCTTTCATAGTAACGATGGCAGTTGTCTTCATTCCGAAGTTATCAGCGATTTCTGTTAAGGCGCTCTTCTCTCCCTGACCTCTTTCGCATCTGTCTACACTGACTACTAGACCTACAACTTCTACATCTCCTTGAGCTTTTAGTATTGGAAGTGTCTCTAAGATAGATGTTCCTGCAGTAGTAACATCTTCAATAATTACAACCTTATCTCCGTCAGTTATTGGACTTCCAAGAAGAATTCCGGTATCTCCATGATCCTTTACTTCCTTACGATTTGAGCAGTATTTGATTTCCTTATCATAATGTTCATCAATCGCCATAGATGTTGCAACACTAAGAGGAATCCCCTTATAGGCTGGCCCAAATAGAACATCAAAGTTTAAGCCAAAGGCATTATTAATTGCTTTCGCATAATACTCTCCCAATTTTCTCAGTTGTGCTCCGGTACGATAAAATCCTGTATTCACGAAAAATGGTGTCTTTCTACCGCTTTTCGTTACAAAATCACCAAAGCGAAGAACTCCACACTCCACCATAAATTCTATAAACTCCTGTTTGTACTGTTCCATTTCAAATCCTCCTATATTCTTAACCTCTAGGCTTATTCTTCCCACGTTATTTTACGCATCCAATTAATTCCTTAATATCCTTAACTCCCTGCTTCTTCATAAAGTTCTCAATTCCTTCTGCAATCTCTATAGTAGCATAAGGATTGACAAAATTAGCAGTTCCTACACTAATCGCAGTAGCTCCAGCCATAATAAACTCCAAAGCGTCCTCTGCGTTCATAATACCTCCCATTCCTATGATAGGAAGCTTTACTGCATTCGCCACCTGATATACCATACGGACTGCAATTGGCTTTATAGCAGGACCTGATAAACCACCTGTCTTATTGGCTAACGCGAAGGCCCTCCTATTTACATCTATCTTCATACCAGTCAAGGTATTGATTAAGGAGAGACCGTCTGCCCCACCGGCTTCTGCCGCTCTTGCCATCTCGGCAATATCCGTTACATTGGGACTAAGTTTCATAATGATTGGCTGCTTTGCTCTCTTTTTTAATTCACTGGTAATGTTCTCAACACAGTCCGGCTTTTGTCCAAAAGCTATCCCGCCTTCCTTTACATTCGGACAGCTGATGTTAATTTCTAGAAGATCAACCTGTTCTTCTGCTAAACGTTCTACTACTTCACAGTAATCCTGTAGAGATTTACCACATACATTTACTATGATCTTAGTGTCATATTGTTTTAAAAATGGAATGTCATTCTTTACAAACACATCGATTCCAGGGTTCTGTAATCCGATGGCATTAAGCATGCCACCGTAGGTCTCGGCTACTCTTGGAGTAGGATTTCCTGCCCATGGAATATTAGCAACACCTTTGGTTACCACACCACCTAAACGATTTAAATCAACAAACTCTGCATATTCTTTTCCTGAACCAAAGGTTCCGGAGGCTGTAAGAACAGGGTTTTTCAGTTCCACTCCTGCAAAATTCACACTGGTGTTCATTATAGTTCCACCTCCTGGGCATAGAATACAGGTCCATCTTTACAAATTCGTTTATTATTTACCTGAGTTTGTGGGTTCTTGTCTTTGGTCTTACATACACAGCCGAGACAAGCTCCCACTCCACAAGCCATTCTTTCCTCTAAAGATAACTGGGTAGTAATCTTATGCTCTAAGCCGTATGCTTTTACACCCTTTAGCATAGGCGTAGGACCACAGGCATAAATCACATCTGCGTCTAACTTATTTTCAAGGATGGCATCTATGACGTTACCTTTTGTTCCACAACTTCCGTCCTCTGTGGAAATATATACTTTACCGTAAGGCTCAAATTCCTTATTGAGGAATAATACATCACGGTAACCTAAGACAACCTGTACCTCAACATTCCTTAAAGCTAAGGTTTTTGCTAACTCTAACATCGGCGGAACGCCAATTCCACCACCGATAAGCAGTGCTTTACTTCCTTCCAGGTGAAAGCCATTGCCTATAGGTCCTAATACACTGATAAATGCACCTGCATGTAGTTTTGAGAATTCTTCCGTACCCTTTCCTACAACCCGGTACACGAACCGAAGGGTTTCTTTCTCTTTGTCAATCTCACAAATACTGATTGGTCTAGGAAGTAATCTACTTCCATCCTGACAATATAGGGAAACAAATTGTCCTGGCTTTGCACTTTCTGCCATTTGTTTATCCTTAATACACATACTATAGATATCCTTTTGAATCTGTTCTGCCCTGGTTATGAGTACTGTCTTTTTTACCGATTGTGACATATTATTCTCCTATCTATTCTCTTACGCGCGGTTTATAAGTTATTACCAACTACTTATAGAAACAAGCCTATTTAGCAACTAAAGCATCCATAATGTCTGCCTTCATGTCTAACACTGCCTGTCTGGATGCATCTGCATATCCTGCCTCTCCAAATTTCTCATATGGAGCTTGCTTGTAAGCAGCAATGATTCCACGGGAGGAGTTTACAATAGCACCTAATCCATCCTTATTGAAGAAGTTTACCAAATCTGCTCCTTTACCACCCTGTGCTCCATAGCCTGGAACCAAGATGTAGGTCTTTGGCATAATTTGACGTAAGACTTTACCCATTTCCGGATAAGTGGCACCTACTACAGCTCCCACATAGCTATAAGAATCGCCCATACACTGCTCACCCCAGTTTGCAACTAGTTCCCCAACGATTTCATAGATTGGTTTACCGTTTACCTGAAGATCCTGCAGCTCTCCGCTGGATTTGTTAGATGTTTTCACAAGGACGAAGATTCCCTTCTTCTCTTCCTTACAAACTTCGATGAATGGATTCACTCCATCAGAACCAAGATATGGATTCACTGTTGCAAAGTCTTCATCAAAGCCAGCGTATGTCTTACTTCCTACAGTCACCTTGCCAAGATGTCCAGTAGCATAGGCTGCAGAGGTAGAACCGATATCTCCCCGTTTGATATCTCCGATTACAACTAGATCCTTCTCCTTACAATAATCAATCGTCTTCTTGTAGGCAACTAAACCTTCAATTCCAAACTGCTCATACATGGCAATCTGAGGCTTTACAGCAGGAATCAGGTCATAGGTAGCATCCACAATTCCTTTGTTATACTGCCAGATTGCTTCTGCTGCTCCAGCTAAGGTCTCTCCCTTTTCAGCAAACGCCTGTTTCTTAATAAACTCTGGGATATAAGACAACATTGGATCTAATCCAACAACAATAGGGGCCTTATTTTCCTGGATCTTCTTTACTAGTTTGTTTATCATGGTTTTCCTCTCCTTATGAATCTTATATTTGGTAAACTATCTTTCCATCACATATGGTCATTTCTACTTGTCCATATACCTTAGTTCCATCAAATGGCGTATTCTTTCCTTTGGAGGCAAATTGGTTGACATCAATAACCACCTCCTTATCAAAGTCGGCTATGACAAGGTCTGCAGTGCAGCCGCTGGCCAGTGAGCCTTTCTCTATTCCAAGAATCTTGGCTGGATTGGTACTCATCTTCTCCACTAACTGAAGCTTAGTCAGATACCCTTTGCGTACAAGCTCCGTCACTCCAAGAGAGAAGGCCGTTTCCATCCCAACGATTCCAAATGGTGCCTTATCCATAGTTTGATCATTTTCTTCCTGTCCATGAGGGGCATGATCTGTAGAGATTACCTCCATGATTCCTTCCTGTAAGCCTTTCTTAAGAGCTTCCACATCCTGAGGACTTCTAAGAGGAGGATTCATCTTAAAATCACCATGGTTTCTTGTAATGTCTTCATCAGATAATGTGAAATGATGTGGGCACACCTCTGCAGTTACAGGCAAACCCATTTCCTTAGCCATCTTCACCAGGCGAACGCTGTCCTCAGTAGAACAGTGGCAAAGATGTAACCTACAGTCCGTTTCTTTTGCTATCAGGATATCTCTTGCTACAATAACATCTTCTACGGAGTTGGTGATTCCCTTTAAACCATACTCCTCTGCCTTCTTACCGGCATTGATTACACCGCCTCGAACCAGACTTCTATCTTCGCAGTGGGCGAATACGGTCAGATTCTCTTTCCTGGCTTCCACCATTGCTCTACTATATAATGCAGTTTCCATAACGGATTTGCCGTCTTCACTAATGGCACAGATTCCGGCTTCCTTCATTCCCTTGTAGTCACAAAGCTCTTCACCAAGCTGACCTTTTGTTACTGCACCAACTGGAAGAACATGAACCATTCCAAGCTCCTTTGCTTTCATTACCACATACTCTACTACCTCTTTACAATCTGTTGTAGGCTTTGTATTTGGCATTGGGCAAATGGTGGTATAACCGCCTCTTGCCGCTGCATGTACGCCAGTTTCTATGGTTTCCTTATATTCAAAGCCAGGCTCCCGAAGATGCACATGGAGGTCTATAAATCCAGGCATCACGTATTTACCAGTTGCATCTATAACATAGTCTGCCTGATCCTCTATAGTGGCAGTAACCTTAGCAATTTTGTCATCTTCTATCAAGACGTCTCGAATTCCTTCTGTCTTTGTAGCAGGATCTAATACATACCCCTGTTTTATAAGAATCTTCACTGTTTGTCCTCCTTATACTTCTCCATACTATAAAAATAGCAGGTAGGTTGCCATAGCTTATTGTAAACTAGCTATGGCATCACCTAACACTGCCTTATTTCCAATATATTTATGGAATTCATCAAATTCAATCCACTTACAATTATTTAAATCCTCAGATAACACTACTTCCGGATTCTCTGTGGAGCAAAGAAAACTCATGCCTATGTTCCAGTCATCTCCTCGTTCAAAGGTCCAAGTATATAAAATACGTTGTACCTCACAGGTCATACCTGTCTTTTCGAAAAGAACTCTTTGAACAGCTGCCTCTGGGCTTTCCCCAAGAGCCAACTCACCATCTACAAATTCCCATCTACATGGATCAATAAAATTATCATCGTACCATTTTTCCACAACTAGATACTTATTTGCATCTTTCACGATTCCTTTTACTAATATTCGTAGTTTATCCAAATTAATCGCTCCCTCACCCGTAATATGTATTACTTCCAAACATAGACAAATCTTCTGTGGGACATTATAACATATACCTTACATAGTTTCAAATATTATTTCAATGCTTATCAAGATAACAGCAGCGAAAGCGAATGCTTCCGCTGCCAATTTACTAGTGATTGACGTCAATGGCAAGTAACTCTGTAAAATCTTGTCGTTCAAACTCCTGAATGGAGATGTAGGACTTGATGGGATTAGCAAAAACAAAGGTCTTATCTACACTTTCCACATAGTTTTGAATCTTATCGTTGGTAGCACTGATAATGGCTTGGAAACCTAATTTACGTATCAGTTCCAGACAGCTGGCCACCTTTTCTCCATCCATCTTGGAGAATGCCTCATCTAACACAACCAGTCTAGGAGTTAGTCTTCTTCTAATATTGCCACGGAAGCTGATCCTATAAACCTCTGCAAAGCTGGCCAATAACGCTACATATAGAGGATTCTGACCTTCTCCACCGGAATTCTTGGTTAACATTCTGCTTAAACGCATAGGTGGCATACCTTCAATAATCTGCTCCATATCAAAGGATAGATAGGTTCTGTAATCTGCATATTTTTCAATATTTCGTCTTGCTTCTTCTAACTGCTCTGGATTACTTTCTTCCGGTGGCATAAAGATATCAATTAACTCATTAATCTGCTCATTATATCTATCCTCATGACTGGAAGTAAATAAATCAATCTGGTTGTCCATATGGTCAGATAAATTATTCGGATTGATATCCAGGTTATCATCCATGAACATCGGATAGAACTTGCCATCCTCCCCTTTATTCTTCTCAATAACAAAACGGTATTTTTCCTTACCAAAATCCGTCTGCCTAAGAATCTGGTTCAGATCATCTTTCTGCTGGATGGCTTCCTTTATAGCATCACGGACTTTGTATACAAAGTCTGTTTTAAAATGAAGAATGGCTTTCTTGGCTTGTTCTGCTGCCAGCTTTGTAAACTCAACTAATTTTTCACTTGATAACTTCTCAAGCAAATCTGCATATGCGGTATTATCTCTGGCTGTTACACTAAAACCACGATAGCTGTAGGCTGACTTATATTGTTCTCTTCTGGCTATCAAGGCTTCGAAGGCTTTCTCCTGTCTTGCAGTTTCTACTTTGATTAAACCAATCAGTTCCTCATTAATTCTCTGAAGGCGATAGGTTTCCTTACCCTGTCGGTATTCTCTATATAAGGCTGCTTTCTCCCCATGAAAGACAAACTCTGCTTGAGCTTTTTCTTTCTCCTCATTTAATGATAAGTATTCCTGCTTTAATCGCTGTAATTCCAACTCCTTAGTTTCTTTAGAAGAAGCTGCCTTATTCAGATTCTGTTGGCAGCTAAATGCTTCTACTTCTAACTCGTCTTCTTCCTTACGCCATTTTTCAACATTTTGGCTCTTTAACTCTTCAATTTGCTGTTCCAGATTAGAAAGCTCTGCCTGTAAGCTTTGACAACGTCTGCTGTCTTTCATAAGCTCCTCATATTCCTCTGGTTCCTTTTCCAAGAAATCCATTGCCAAAATGTGATCTAAATGCTTTAATTTTTCTCCACATGGGTGTAGTGATTCTGAGGCAGATTTCATATTCTCCTCTAGCATCTCCATCCTTCTGGTCATGCTTCCCGTACCAATATAGGCAAACTTGGTATAGTGCTTTGGTGCAATATGCTGGATTCGGTAACCCTGATAAAGCACACAGTCTCTAGTAATGCCACACTTAGACTGACGTAGTTCCTCGATAGAGTTACATTTTGCTACCTTTCCCAACAGATAGTCTGTATATGCCTTTACATAAGTAAGCTTTGTTAAGATTTCTTCGGACAATGCACCTTTTAGGGGAATCTTGGTATTCTCTGTAACCTTTACCGTATCGACTAACGTTACCTTATTATATTTTAGAGGGTCTAAGCTGTGATACAGCTCCATAGCCTCCTTGCAATATTCCGGTGCCACAATCAAGGCTAATTTCTGATTGCTCATATAACCTTCCACTGCATTTTGCCAGCTCTCATTCTTAATCTCGATTAAATCAGCCAGAACCTCCACTTCCACTGGTTCTCCAGTTACTTTACGAAGACCATCCTCAATGAATTCCTTCGCTTCCATAACATCCTCCGGATAAGCTTTTTTACCGGCTTTTAAGGTGGAATACTCCTGCTTTAATAAGTCTAGCTGGTCATTATAACTGGTATATTCCTTCTGAATCTTATCCCTTTCTGCTGTTAACTGGGTCTTAAGCTTCTTTAGTTCTTCTTTTACTGCAGTAATCACAGCCACATCTTCCGGATACAGGCTGATAACTTGAAGCT
Organism: Bacillota bacterium; assembly: GCA_023411225.1. Lineage (GTDB taxonomy): Bacteria > Bacillota > Clostridia > Lachnospirales > Lachnospiraceae > KM106-2. The sequence goes on along the minus strand of JAEYPA010000163.1, from coordinate 36,048 downwards.
TCTCAGACAAGCCTTCCTCTACTACAACCCCATAGGTTTTCATGGTTTCCTCTATCACCAGATGGAACAACTGTTCCAGTGTAGTGTCAAATCTCAGCTTATTACGTTCCATACGACCAAGAAGTTCGCTTTTTGATTCCTTCTCACTTTGCAAATGGTCGTATCCACTATTCCCAATAGCAGTCTTGATCTCCACCTGTTTTTTCTGAATCGCCTTCTGACGAGCACTATAATCCTGCACTGCCTGGGATAATTCACTGATATCCTCTAGGTAAGCCTGTTGCTTGTGCTGGTTCGTGGCAATCCGATCAGACAGCCAATCTAACTGAAACTGTTTCTGGTTATATTCATATTGCTTCAGTAAGTTTTCAGATCTAGCATAAATCTCATATTTATCTTGTATCTCCATCAGATGCTCAATCTCAGCTTTAGTATCCTCTAACTTACGTTTCAAACGGACATACTGAATAACACTTTCCTGCATGTCCTCAATGTGAATATCCTTCTCTACACAGATAAATTCCTTTACGAAATCCTCTAGTTTGGTATCCATTCTAAAGGAAATTGCTTTTTTAAATAACATTGGGAACTTTCTATCGTCTAAGCCTCCCAGATATGTGTCATACAAACGTTGACGGAACTTCTCGTTGGTTCTGGAAATCCACCAATCCTCGGCATTGAAGCTTCTCTTTAGATATTCCTTCAACTGATTACAAGTCATGGTATTCTTCTCATACCGATATCCATTTTCCAATCTTGTACCTTTGTGCCAGAAAAACATACGATCCACATCATTGGAAGTAGTCTCTACATCAAAAACGACTCCAATCACCTGATACTCTTTGGTCTCAGTGTTATATAGCTCCAAGGCTATGGTTGAGGAGAAATTCTTATTTCGCAAATAAGTGGATTCCCCGGTCTCAGACACATTGTTCATTCCCCGTAGATATTCGATCAGAGTACGATTAGAGTCATCCTTAGCCGCCTTATTAAAGAATCCTCGTCCATCTGTATCCGCGTAAAGCAATACTTGTAGGGCGTCAATAACCGTAGACTTACCACTTCCAGAATGTCCGGTAAAAAAATTAATATTCTTATGAAAAGTTATGACCTTTTCGTTAATATAGTGCCAGTTATTCAGTAGCAAAGAGGTTACACGTAGCATATCACTCATCGTCATCCTCCTCCTTTCTTCCTTGATATTGGGAGAGAATTCCGGCTACATCCTCCGGTGTCAGTAACAAATGTATGGTAGGGTATATAATTAATCTTGTGTCATAAGTCAGATCCTGTAGAGTATCTAAGATTTCAATGACCTGGTATTTTTTCAAGGTAGATAAAGTCCTTCTTAAATCTGTAGGACTGATGGCTCGGTTGTCCCAGAGTCCGAAAAGCTGAATCTTCTCTACCACTTCCTGAATGCTGACATAGACATGAATAGAGTTGGAGGCGGTACTCATTTTCTCGTCATAAAGTAGCTTTAAAAGGAGAATAAACACAGAAGTCAAACGGCTTAACTTTTCTCCTTGAAGGGTACTGCTTTGTATGCCGATAATCCCATACTGTCTGTTCTCAATCACCTCTAAATCTGCTATTTTAAAGTAAGCTTTAATAAAGTCCAAATGCTTCTCACAAACCCGGTAGGCATGATTGATCTGATAACGATTTAAGGTACGGTCATATTTCTTTTCTAATACAAAGGTCTGGCTTTGCAGTAGTTTGATTGCAGCAGTAAGTTCCTCCTGCTCTTCTAAAAATAATTGATTATAGTATTCAATCATGATTAAACTCCTTTAATGGCTTAGTGCGTCTGGTGAAAATAAGGTTTGGATAACTGTAGCGATCATTTCTTAATATAGCATTTTCCCCAACCCGTACCTCAAAATTACTCTTCTTTCGCAGACTATAGTCATAAGCCAAAATCAACAACTCAAATTCTTCGTCTGTGGTAATTGGTTGGTTCTTTGTGGAATAACAGCCTTCTATCATTTTTCCTGACACAAATTCTTCTATCTGCTCCTTACTATATCTGGTCTTCTTGCGATTAGCCAATAAAATCTCTTCTTTGGTTAGCTCTTCTGGTTCCTCTAAGGCCTCTACCGTCTCTTCAAATGGCTTTCTCTTGCCTCTTTTCTTATACATCAGATCCTTCGTTAATATAGTGTTATCATGAAGCTTAACAGCCTCAGCGACTCGGTCTAGAATCTCTTCTCTGTTATCTGGTTTTATGACATTTAGAAGAGAAACTATCTGACCACTCATATTCTCATCAGAACTAAGGAGATATTCTAGTCGTCTTACTGTAGCCCGAATATACTTGGTGTGCTCCGTATCAATGTAGGCAATTCGCCTCTCCATATTAGAAATACCTCTCTCTACTGCATCAATCATATCATGGATCTCATACTGGGCATCCTCCTTTGTGGATCCCTCCTTTATAAGCTTTTCCTTTAGCCGAACAAGGCGTTCCTCATCCTCCCCAATGGCACGAAGAAGTTTTTTAATATCGTTTTTATAAATATAAAAATTATCACTGGTTTTTAATAGTCCATATTTTCTATCCACAATGGAGGTGACATAACCAATTAAATGTTCCTCCAACAGGTTCTCATAACTATCCTTCTTAAGCAGTGCCTCAAAAAACTTGTCCATATTATGAAGCATATCCTGTAGTGCACGATTTAAATTCGAGGTATTTACCATAGCGGTACGAAGAAGTTCAATTCCTGCCTTTTTATCATAGTAAAAGGAATAAATGTTAGTATAGACATTCTGAATGTAGATGTCTGTCTCATTGGCCTCAGGCTCTTCCATATGGCGCAGGGCTTCAATAAAGATGGATGCATAGTCAGGTATCACTACATTGGTTCGGAAGGTAGTATAATCCTCTACTTTTCTTAACCACTGAAAATACAGCAGACGGCTAAAAATATGGGTAGCCACCGGCTCAGTTTCTTCAGTTTCAATTTCATTATCGTCCTTGGATAATTGTAAGATACGACTGTTAAACCTGTCATGAATCAGCTGAATACAGGTCTCCTTAGAGAGAAAATAGTCGTTATAGAGATATTCTTCATATATTAATAGAAGGGCTTCTATATAAATGTATCGGTTTCTTGACTGAAATAAGCCAAAAAACTGCTCTGGTATTTCTTTTATGCGATCCATAGTAATCTCCTATCTTGTAATGGAATATGGTTTAACTACTAGATAAAGTAGTTTCTTTCCAAAGCCCATAAAGATATTATAGCATAATTAAGTACCTATGAAAATAAAAAAGAGTTTTGCTTGCAAAACGATCCGACTGGGTTGCAGTTGAGCAATTGGCTGTTTTTTCTCCAACCCAATGCGATTACTGACTTTTTTATATCACAGAAGCATATTAGGTGATTTTAAATAGTTTGAGCCCCAAATGTGATATATCCAGTTCAATAAACAGGAATCATATCACATTTGGAGCTCAACGCACTGGCAGGAAGCCTCATTTTAATAGTCTTTTTTAGGTAACACTTTTTTTCTGATATATCGGAAGGTATATTCTTCTCCTTTTACTGACAGCATCTTCAACAACCTGTACAGTAAACGGTTGGTATCCGGATGCATAATATAACGATGTCTACCATTCAGATAATACTGTAAAGGTGCACTATTGTTATAGGCCTCTTTGTTGTAAATCTTGCTGGCGGCAACTCTATCACAGAACATTTCTACTACATAATTTACCGGCATTTTCATTCCTACCATACCATATACTTTATGATCAACCGAATAGTCAATCCAATATTCCATATGGTGTTTGTTACGTCCCTTGTGATGAAGCCAGGCTTCTGAATAGCCTTCCGTCCTACGCTGTACATTATTAGGACTTTGATTACCCTGATAGTACTTCACTCCAGCAAGAAACTCCTTTAGAGTATATTTGGATAGATCATGAAGTAAACCTTGCTTATACAATCCAACCTTAAAGCAATGCCGTCTTACCATCTTTCTATGATCGTTGACCGTATTCAAATGACCGATAAAATTCTGTATTATCATTTCGAATTTCTCCTGTTCTTCTAGTTTGCTGCCTGAGAGGCCATATTGTTATCTATATCAGTGTCTGACGGTTCCTTATCACCATGATAAAGAAGCTTTAATACAATTGGAGTAACAATCGAGGAAAAAATAATCAAAAAGATTACTGCAGCGAAATAAACCGAATCCATTAACCCTACAGCCAACCCTTTCTGGCTGACTATAAGCGCTACCTCGCCTCTTGTCATCATACCAACTCCAATACGTAAGGAGTCTTTTCCTTTGAAGCCACACACTCTTGCCATTAATCCACATCCTACTATCTTTGTAACCAACGCCACAAATATAAAAGCAGCAGCAAAGGCTAAAATAGCAGGTGTGATTCCTCTAATCTCTGTCTTTAATCCAATACTTGCAAAAAATACCGGCCCGAATAGCATATAGGAGTTGATGTCCAATTTTCGTACTATGTAATCGGAAGATTTAATGTTGCAAAGAATTAAACCGGCTACATATGCTCCAGTTATATCTGCAATGCCAAAGAATTTCTCTGCCACATAAGCCAAAGCAAAACATAGCGCCAAACCATAAATTGGAAGCCTTTGTCTATGAGGCCATCTTTTGTCCATAAGCTTAAATAAGTAATATGTCACTAAGCCTATCACAATACAAAACACAATAAAAAGTCCTGTATTTAAAAGCACCTGCACAGGTTTTACCTCAGGGTTTTTAAACCCTATCACAAAGGTAAGTACCAGGATTCCTATCACATCATCAATTACTGCAGCACTTAAAATGGTTGTTCCTACTAAACCCTTTAGTCTTCCAATTTCCCTGAGGGTAGAAACTGTAATACTTACTGAAGTAGCTGTTATTATTACACCAATAAATACTGCCTTGTAGAATTCATCTGATCCAGTTGGAGCAAATCCAAAGAAACAGGAATAAAGAATATATCCACCAATCAGTGGTACAAGTACACCAGCGCAGGCAATCAGCAATGCCTTAGGCCCTGTCTTCACCAGATCCTTCATATCTGTTTCCAAACCGGCCATAAACATAATCATAATGACGCCAATTTCTGCCATCTGTACTAAAAACTTACTAGAATCTACAACTCCCAATATGTTGGGTCCAATTACTAAACCGGCAATAATCTCTCCAACTACCTGAGGAGCATTTAACTTTCGTGCAAGTAACCCAAAGCACTTGGCAGTAATTATAATAATAGCCAAGTCTTTAAAAAACTCATAACTCAATCTTCTTCGCCTCTTCTATTATTTATTTCGGACTAAGTATAATCCTTTAAAAAATAAATATCAAGAAAAAACGACATTTTAACTGTTTGTTATGTATTGTATCAATTTAAGTACTGATATCCATAGTTGTATTCTACAACAATTTTTGCAGACCTTAAATTCACTTTACGTTTCACATTTTTTACATCAAAAGTAAAGGTCAATGCTTTTGATTTATATTTCTTTAAATCAAGCTTTACATTTTTGTAAGACTGTTTGGCTACCAGCTTATGATCTGCATATATAGATATATTAATATTGTTATATCTGAGCACCTTCTTGTAGGATGTTGAATTAACTGCATAGCATTTATAGATTAGTTTCCCTTTGGAATAATAAATAGAGGCGTTGGAAAGACTTACTCTTCCTTTTGTAATACGCCGTCCATTTCTTATTGGGGTAGTATTAAGCACATTCGCCTTAGTGGTAACCTTACACTTTAACTTCTTTCCATCAACTGTAGCATACACATAACAACTACCTGGCTTTCCTCCCTTAACAACCCCATCTTTGACGGTAGCTATCTTGGTATTGGAACTTTTCCATGTAGCTGCACCTGATCCACCCTTAACCTTTAGAATTCTGGTAAATCCACTTGTTACAGTAATTCCTTCAACACCCTTTTTGCTGCTGTTGATAATGAGTGGATTGGTAACCTTTACTTGGCAATTCATAGTGTATGCACCGCTTTTTGCAGTAATCGTTACTTTACCAGTTTTCTTTGCAGTAACTACTCCATTTTTTACTGTAGCAATTTTACTATTTGAAGTTTTCCAAGACACTTTTTGGTTGAGGTAAAGTACCTTTAAAGTAAAGCTTTTATTTATGGCTATCCATTTGGATTTATAATTTAAGGACGGATGCCTTACGGTAATCCGACAGGTTACTGGCAAAGTCCCATCTTTAAGAGATGCAGTTATCGTACATATTCCAGGGGCAATCGCTTTGACAATTCCATTACTGACTGTTGCTACCTTAGCATTACTAGTTTTCCATATTATCTCCTTATTTACCGCTTGAATAGGGCTGACCGTAGCTCTTAAAACCACTTTATCCTTTATATTCATGGTAAAAGAGTTATTATTAAGAGTTACTTTTTTCGCTACATCATTAACCTTTAACTGTATGGTTACTGACCTTGATTGTGCCTCTTTCGTCTTAAAGGTAATTTTAAAGGTTTTGCCTGCATCCTCATTGGTTGGGATAAAGGTATAGATGATATTCGTTTCATTTGGTATGATTTTGTTGGAAACTATCTTACCCTGCTCATCAAGAACCATTTCCAGGTTTACTGGTAATGGATGTTCTGTATCCCCCTTATCATATACTAAAAGTTCATATGATGTTTTTGGGGTAACCCTTTCCACTGTATTTTCAGCAATCGTCCTTTTATTTATTTTGACGATCAACTGATTCCCCAGCTCTTCATTTGCAAAAACGGGAGCAGAATTACTAAGTAGTAATGCAGCCAATCCCACTACTCCTAAGAACTTAATAATTACCTTATGTATAACCTGTCTCATAATCTACCTCCTCTTTTCAATTAAATACCAATTTCATAAAGCATCCCCTGCTCAATAAACCCACTTTTTTTATATGTACTATTAGACGGCAGGTATGTGGCATCTGAATATACCATGGCTACTCTCCCCTCATTATGTATCGCTAATGCCAACTCATGCATTAACATACTCCCATATCCCTTTCTTCTCAGATAAGGATGGGTATATACTCTATTAATTCTGGCCTGAGTGGGAAACCGATGTGCCACAAATGCTAGGCTCGCGATCTTTTCCTCTGGAGTTATCCATACATAAGCATTGCCTGTCCGAATCATCCAGGCAGCCTCTTTCTTCAAATCAGTAACACTTACTCCTAGATGTTCCATCTCATTAATGTCTCTGGCGCGAAATTCTGCCACTCTCTGCATCATAGCCATATTCGCCTGTTCCATATGTCCTATTTTTTCATTGGGATATTCACAGAACTGCCAGCTATAAGACATCATTTCCGTTCTATTGTGACATTTTTCATGTAATATATCCTCCACAATAGGATTTGCAAATGACACTAATTCTGGCTTTACCATTAATGTTGTATAACTCTTCCAATTAAACTTAGTATAGAGACATTCTCTTATAGCATTCAATTCTTCTTCGCTTACTTGATCATGAGTCCATATCCAGATTGGCGTCTTCCTATTTACTTGACATATCACCACATGTCTTTGATCAGTATATATCTTGGCTGTCTCATGTTCAGCCGCCAGAGAAAGTAGATTAAAGCGTATTTCATCTTTTATGTATATATCTCGATTGAGGTGATTCACCTGCATGATAGTTCCCATACTTCTCCTCTTTTCCAGAAGAACATTCTACATATCCTAGTTTCCTTTAGATGGCTCCCTTGTTGTGATACTAATGCAAAGGCAGCTAATAATTGTCTTAGCTGCCTTCTTCATTTATCTAATGTCTTTAAAATGAAACTGTTTTCTGCCTTCTGCATAATCTGCTACAATGTGCCCATCTCCAAATAATTTATATTTGTAAGTAACTAACCCATCTAATCCAACAGGACCTCTAGCATGGAGCTTTCCTGTACTAACTCCTACCTCAGCCCCAAAGCCATAACGGAATCCATCAGCAAACCGGGTAGAACAATTCTGATACACACCTGCAGAATCTACTAACATCATAAAATGTTTTGCTGCTTCTTTATCCTCTGTTAATATACAATCTGTATGATGGGAACCATAGCGATTAATATGGTCTATGGCTTCCTCCATATTTTTTACAATCTTAATAGAAATAATATAATCCAGATACTCTGTAGCAAAATCATTCTCCACAGCAGGGTGACAAGTAATAATGTCCTGTACCTCTTTTGTTCCACGGATTTCCACATTTTTATCCTCCAAAGCCTTCTTTAAAGGTGGCAACAGCTTAGGAGCAATGGCTTCGTGTACAAGAAGTGTCTCTGCTGCATTACAAACTGCAACATACTGTGTCTTGGCATCCACAATAACTGCAATAGATTTATCAATATCTGCTTTCTTATCTGCATATACATGGCAGATACCATCAGCATGGCCCATAACAGGAATCTTGGAATGATCCATAATGTATCGCACAAAACTATTAGATCCTCTTGGAATAATCAAATCCACAGATTCATGGCAGGATAGTAATTCATTAATGTCTTCTCTGGCCTCCACCTGGAACAAGGAAGCCTCTGGCATACCAGCCCCGATTGCTGCTTCATAGATAGTGGTAAACAGAGCCTTATTGGTTTTCATTGCCTCACTACCACCTTTTAAGATGGCACAGTTACCACTTTTAATACAAAGGCTGGAAATCTGTACCATGGCGTCTGGTCTAGCCTCAAAGATTACACCAATCACACCGATTGGACAAGTTTCTCTTACTAGAGTCAAGCCCTGGTCTAGCTCTCGTTCAAATTCTACCTTTCCAACGGGATCTGGGAGATTTATTAACTCATGAATGCCGGAAACTACATCTTCCAGCTTCTTATTATCAAATTTTAACCGTTTCAGGATTGGAGACGCAATTCCTGCCTCTTTTGCAGCTTTCATATCCTCCACATTAGCAGCTAGAATACTCTCTTTTTTAGCTACAAGTGCCTCTGATATAGCTAAAAGAGCTTTATTACGTAGTTCTTTTGAAGTAGCTGCAAGTTTCGAACTATCTAATTTCATTCTTCTTGCCTGCTCACTGATATTCATTCCATTTTTCCTCCTATTACTAATTTTACATATTATACTTAAAATAGTTCATTAATTCAACAATGAGGTTATTCTTTCTCTATTATAACAGAATTATAAGCCTTTAAGAAACAATTTTGTATAAAAAAATGTTTTTACTTGCTATACGAATTACAGGGCAAAAAATGGCTATCTTCTAGTCAGTTTTTTACCCTGTAAGTAATAATATATCAAAGCATATTCTATTTCAAAGTTATTATCCTCTGTTCTGAGCTTCCACCAAGCTGCCTCCACAGTACATCTTTCTAAGTTTTGGCTTCTCAATCTTGCCGGTAGGGTTACGAGGAATATCTGCGAAAATAATCTTATGAGGCCTCTTATACCGAGGAAGTTTCTGACAAAATGCCATAATCTCCTCTTCTGTGGTCTTTGTCTCAGGTTTCAACTCTATAATTGCTGCTGCAGTCTCTCCTAAACGAGTGTCTGGAAGTCCAATGACTGCCACGTCATGTACCACAGGATTCGTACGAATGAAATCTTCAATCTGAACAGGATACAGATTCTCTCCACCGCTAATTATAACATCCTTCTTACGGTCAACTAAGAATATAAATCCATCCTCATCTTCTCTAGCCATATCTCCGGTGTATAACCAGCCATCCTCTAAGACTTCCTTCGTTGCCTTCTCATCATTATAGTAACAAACCATAACTCCGGGGCCCTTTACTGCAAGCTCTCCAATGCTACCTTTCTCTACAGTGTTATGCTGCTCGTCCACAATCTTTGTCTCCCAGCCATAGCCAGGTGTTCCGATTGCACCAACTTTATGTATATTCTCTACTCCAAGATGTACGCAACCAGGTCCGATAGACTCACTTAATCCATAGTTAGTATCATATTGATGAGCAGGAAAATACTTCTTCCAGTGATTAATCAAACTAGGTGGAACAGGCTGAGCACCAATATGCATCAGTCTCCATTGATCTAATTTGTAATTATTAAGGTCTACCTTGCCGCTGTCAATAGCCTCTAAGATATCCTGAGCCCATGGCACCAGTAACCAAACAATGGTACATTGTTCCTTTGAAACGGTTTCCAGAATGATATCTGGTTTGGTTCCTCTTAGTAATACCGCTTTGCCGCCTGAAATCAGACTGCCAAACCAGTGCATCTTAGCACCAGTGTGGTACAAAGGTGGAATACATAGAAATACATCATCTCTTGTCTGACCATGATGGTTTTGCTCAACTTTACAGGAATGCATCAAACTAGCATGGTTATGTAAAATAGCTTTTGGGAAGCCAGTGGTTCCAGAAGAAAAATAAATTGCTGCATAATCCTCATCTGTAAGCGATATCTCAGGAGACTGGCTACAGCAGTTAGCCGTAAGACTGGTATAATCCTCTGCAAATGAAGGACATCCATCTCCTACATAAAACAAAAGTCTATTTTTGTTAATATTATCTGCAATCTCTTCCACTCGTCCAATAAACTCCGGACCAAAGATTAGAATATCCACCTCCGCAAGATTGATGCAATATTCAATCTCCTCAGGTGTATAACGAAAATTAAGAGGTACAGCCAAAGCACCTGTTTTTAATATTCCAAAATAGATTGGTAGCCATTCCAGACAATTCATCAGTAGAATGGCAACCTTATCACCCTTTACCACTCCTCGATCAAGCAATAGGTTAGCAAATCGATTTGCCTTTTCATTAAATACCTTCCAGGATATCTCCCTTCGATAGTGAGTGGTAGGATTGGTCTCAATAAGCTCATATTCCTTCCAAGTTACCCTTCTCTGTTCCTTTACCTCTGGATTAATTTCCACCAAACAAATATCATTACCGTATAATTCACTGTTTCTCTCTAATAGCTCTGTAATAGGCATAACGAATCCCCTTATCTAAACTGTATTATAAGCCTTGTTGATTACCGGGTTAAAAGACGATCTTCCTCATACATGAATTCATCCATTTAACCCTTTAACGCTTTTACTTACTAAAGTTATTCTATAACCAACTACTTATTTTGTCAACGTTATGGCCATAATTTGTTCTCACTGCGAAAGTTCAGCTTTTTCAGAGTGATGGTAACGAATCTTTGCTGCTTGGGCAATGTTTAAACAATGATCCGCTATACGTTCCAAATCCGTTAATGTTTCTACAAAATACATACCCTGTTCGGAGTTGCATGTCATATCCTGTAAACGGATAATATGTTGATTTTTCATATTATCTACTGCGTTATCTATTCTTTCTTCTAATTGATATATATCATCATAAGTTGCTTGGTCTGGATTAAATAGTTGCCTACAGGATTCTTCAAAGATACTGTAAACCATCTCAACCAGCTGTTGTAATTCTTTTTGAGCCGCTGTAGAAAAGTGCTTCTTCTCTTCAATCATTCGATTACTATAAGTAACCATATTTTCCGAATGATCCCCGATACGTTCCAGATCACTGATCACATGAAATAAGTTACCTGCATGCCTTGCTTCCTGTACTGAGGCATCCATCATTGTCACTCTTACCAAAGCATCTGCAATTCCCTTGTTTAGATAATCTATAATCTCTTCATTAACATCAAAGGCCGCCCTATCACATTTTTTATCAGTAAAGTAGGTTTTTGTAGCATCGGTAAGGTTTGTTTTTACTAGGTTCTCCATTCTTCTTACTTCAGCATCTATCTGCTCCAGTAATACCGCAGGTGCCTGCTTTACTGCCTCTGTGATATAACGAAGCCCCATAGTCTGCTCTCTATCACTTCCCCTGATCATCAAACGGGATAGCTTGGCAATCTGAGTGGTAAATGGCAATAATACCAGCGCAGTCACTACATTAAATATAGTATTGGCATTAGCAACCTGCCTACTGAAGTCGCTGGAAGTGGAAGCAATCCATTCCAGTACAGGAAGAACATTGGTCAACACTAAAAACAGTGCCAGTCCGATTGTATGAATTAATACCACAATAAGGGCACATCTTTTGGCATCCTTTCTCCCACCGATAGAAGCTAACACAGGGGCCACACTGGCACCTATATTCATACCAATCATAACGAAAAAGGCTGGCCTAAAGCCAATAATTCCACTGGCTGCCATAACTTGTAGAACACCTACAGAGGCTGAGGCACTTTGCACGATTACCGTAAAAATAGTTCCCACCAATACAGCCAAAATCGGATTGGATAGTTTATGTAGTATCTCTATAAACCATGGTAAATCCTTCAGGGGCTCCATGGACCCACTCATCATTCCTAAACCAATAAACAATACTCCAAGGCTAGCAATAATCTGACCTATATAGTTAATCTGTTTTTTCTTTGTCACCATAGTAATTGCTACACCTAAAAAGGCAATAATAGGTGCAATTTCAGTAATATTAAAGGCTATCAGCTGACCGGTAACAGTGGTACCAATTTTTGACCCCATTAATACACCAACAGATCTCTCTAATGTCATCATTTCTGCGTTTACAAATCCCACCACCATGACACACATAGCATTGGAGCTCTGAATTAATGCCGTCAGTGCTGTACCAACCAACATTCCTACCACCCTATTTGTAGTAAGTCTCTCTAAAATTCTCTTAAGGCAAGATCCAGCCACCTGCTTCAATCCAGCCCCCATAAGATTCATACCAAAAATAAATAGGGCAAGACCCCCCATTAATCCGATTACGTTTGAAAATGTCATTATCCTTTGCTCCTTTACGAAAATCGTTTTCTTTTGTAGTTAACCTTTTCTATCACATAATATCATATTCAATATACCACATTTATTCTTACTAGAAAATCCTATTTCGACACATTTCAACAAAGAGGTGTTAGTTGACGTATCTCCTCAACTAACACCTCTTTTCTATAACGTTATTAATTTTTCTAATTCTTCTCTTGCCTGTTTATAAGAAGTAAATACAATCCCCTTCATACCAAGTTCACGCGCAGTATGAATATTCTTTGGTAAATCATCAAGAAATACGCATTCCTCTGGCTTTAAATCGTATGTATGTAGAAGATACTCATAGATATCTCTATCGGGTTTTATCATTTTAACGAACCCTGATACCACCTTTCCGTCTATATAGGGAAGAAAAGAAAACCTTGTTTTCGCATGAATAGAAAAGATGTACTCCGGATAATTGGATAGTATGTATACCATATAACCCTGATCCTTTAATTCCCTTATAAATGCATTGGTATAGTCAAACTGCATCACTAGATCCTCTGCATTTTGAAACAATAAATCGATATCATTCTCATAACCAGGATTGTTTTCTTTAAACATAGCAATCATTGTTTCATGATCAATAACTCCTCTATCAAACTCATGCCATAAAGGGGACATAATCATTTCTTGTCGTAAATGCTCTATAGTCTCCTTAGAGAACCCTAGATCCAACATTAACTCTTTCCATCGAAAATCAACTAATACGCCACCCACATCTAATACTATATTCTTAATCATAATTCTTCTCCTTATTTTGAAATAATAACACCATCTTTTAAGTTAATGACTCGATTACCATACTCAGCTGACTCCTTAGAGTGTGTCACCTGAACAATGGTAATGTTCTCCTCTTCATTGATTTTCTTAAACAGCTTCATAATCTCTTCTCCAGACTGGCTATCCAAGTTACCAATTGGCTCATCAGCCAGTATCAAATCCGGACTCATAATTACTGCCCTGGCAATGGATACTCTCTGTTGTTGTCCACCGGAAAGCTGACTAGGCAAGCTCTTTTTCTTATCAAATAATCCGATGGCTCTAAGAAGTTCATTTAACTTCTTTTTATAATCTTTTTCCTTCTTCCCATCCATAATAACTGGTAAGAGTATATTCTCTTCCACAGACAAATTTTGTACCAGATTGTAAAACTGAAATACAAAGCCTATCTTCTTTCTTCTCATCTGAGCCAATTCCCTCTCTTTCATTACATTGATATCTTTCTCGTCAATAAGTACTTCTCCAGCTGTTGGCTGATCTAGTGCACCTAACTGATATAGCAAGGTGGATTTACCACAACCAGATGGGCCCATAATGGAGACAAATTCTCCTTTTTCGATGGAAAAAGAAAGATCCTTTAACACTTTTACTCTATTTTCTCCCTGTCCAAATTCTTTGGATAGATTCTTAACTTCAATTATCTTACTCAATTTATTGCCCCCTCTATTCATATTTGATTTCTTCCACTATATTCATTTTTCTTATTCGATGCAATGGATTTAATGTAGTTAACAATAATATCAGTACCACAATTCCTACAAATCCAATTGAAGCCATCAGATTATATCCAATATTTAGATGCAAACTTATGCCTTCCATGGCAGTATTTACCATATAAACAGATGGTATGACTACGATACAGGCAATAAGTCCTGATATGATACTGGTAAGTAGTGTCTCTGTAAATAACATCTTCATTATCTGACCCTTACTCATACAGGTGGAATTTAGCACTGCAATCTCTCTTTTTCGCTGAATAAATCCTATGATCTGATTGTTTACAATCCCTACAAAAGAAAGACCGACAGCTAAACCAATAATCACATAGAAAACATTCATAACACCTGCTGTCTGCTGTTCCTGTTCATCTATATACTGCTCAAACGACTTAAAATATACATTAAACTCCTTTATCTCACCCTTTAATTGCTCAATAAATTTCTCTGGATCCACTCCATCCTTTAAGTATACCTGAATCATTAAAGGTATAGTAGTGAAGTTCTTCAGATAAGTTGCGCGGTTCATGGCAAAGATGTTTCTTTGAGAATTCATCTTAGCTGAATTGGTTGTACCTACTACAGTAAGCTCTCCCTCAAGATTCCTTTCATTTACCGTAAGAGTAAGCGTATCTCCAATGTTAATATGATTCCGCTTTGCGAAGAAAGAATCCACTAGGATCTCATTATCTTTAAGGGTATCTACATCAAAAGAGGGGTCGTCTAACAATATTCCTTGCATATTGTCCTTCTCAATTATAAGAAAACTAGGTGGAATACTAAAGCTCTTATTCTCCCCATAGGTTACCTGATTACTAAACATATAATACATTGGTTTCGTAGCGGTTACCCCATCCATATCCTTAATAAAACTATACTTATCATATTCTTGAGATACATTTCCAACAACAACATCAAAATCATTGTTGTATCGGAAGGATTCAAATATTTTAGTAAAGGTAACCGAAACATTAAAAATGGTCAATATAGAAGCAATGGCTACCACCATCAAAGTGGAAGAGGAAATAATGGTCTTATTATACCCAATATTTCTGGAGGCTAAGACCCCTGAGCTCCATCCCATCTTCCTTAAGAGGATCGTGCTTCCTTTTGAAATAAACCGTAGCCACACAGGTACAAGAAATGCACAGCCAATCATAAGAATCGCCATGGCAACAAGACTTGTCATAAACATGGAATCACTATTGGTAAGTTGAAGTATCAATGCTATCATAATAAGCCCTAAACCAAAATAACTTTTCTTCTTATTAATCTTGTATCTGGTACTTTGTACATTGAAGATAATCTCTTTGATTGGTTTTCTATTTGCCCGAAGGATAGTCTTTAATGATATTACTACCTCTAGCAAAATAGCAAACAGGATACCTCCTAGATATACGCCCCATTTAATACCAGCCTTATCCGTAGATAACTCCACTCCTTTTGTTGTAATAAATGTTTTAGCCACCATAGTATTAAGAACATAACCTGCTGCTGAACCAATGATTCCACCAATCAGACCATAAACTACATTTTCACCAATAAGTATCAGGTTCATCCTTCTCTTTGTTGCTCCAACACTTCGAAATGTACCGATAACAGGGACACGCTCTGCGATAACCAATTTATTTAAGGAACCTACTACAAAGAAGATCATAATAATAACAATCACTAAGATAATTGTAAGCATACTCGTAATACTAGTAATAGCATCCTCCAAAGACTCCCGGTTTACTAGCTCTTCACAAGAAATCGTCTGATTGTGAGCTTTAAAATAGGAAACAAATTCTTTTATCTTTTCATTGTCTTTTACATCGACATATAGTTCAAGTCCAGAGCCTTCCCCATACTCTAGCATTTTATTCGCTGTCGTTAGATTACTAATAAAATAGGGATAATCCTCCTCTATGGAAGTAAGTCGGTAATTAGCAACCACTTCTACCACTTCCATCTTATAATCCTTATCCCCGTATGTAAAGGTAATGGTATCTCCCTTATGTATGTTATATTTTTCAGAACATTTTCCATTTACTACCAGTTGATTATCCGTTAGTTCTATGGAGTTCTTACAGAACTCATCCATTCTATATGCATCCTGAAGATCCATACCCTTAATCATGGTTGGTTTGCCTTCACCATTTATTTTAGCAAAGCCCTCAACATTAGAAATCAACAAGGTGTCTAGCTCAGTGTTACCTAAGTTAAGCTTATCAAGAACCAATTCCTTAGCCAACATATCCGTTAGATTCTTACCTTCTTTTATGGTAATACCCACATCTGATTCTCCATAAACACTTTTTAATGTCTGTTCGTATTTATTTGCAATCTCATCACCAAGGGTAACATTCAGAATCAATACTGCAGTAGCCACAATTAACGATATAATTACAAGTAGACTTCTACCTTTATGGGATTTAATGTTCCGGAAAATGTGTCTACAGATTATACTCATATTTTTTTCTCCTCCTATATATGTTTACATACATTTTCATACATATTTTGTTTAATCAAAACATATTATCACACTTCCACCTAAAAAAACATTAAATTATTATTAAGATTATTAACCATTATTAGGCCTTTATTAGATAATCAAACTCCAGTGCTTCTGACACTGCTTTCGTAAACATTTCCATATCTTCCTGCAATTAAAATACTCTTGGTGTTACATAACAAATTCGGTATACTTTTTAAGTAATCTTATTAAAAGTTTCGATTACAACAGTCTGAGTCTGGAGCAGGAACTTGTCCGTTTTTTGGGACCATCATCGTAGAAAGTATGCCAATGTGTGCAAATCATTAGGCAAGGAGAATCCAAAGGAATACTTACTGTTGAAGCGGTCTGTCAGATTGCAGATATCTACTATCTCCCCATATATAGACTTACAGGCATCTCCTTACAGAAATGCCTGCATATAACATAAAATCATAACTCTTTAAAATTAAAATTTATTAAAGAAGAAAACTCTTTTTTGTCTATTTTTCCTATGTATTGCTCCCAAACCAATTTTTTTGCATTCTTACAACTTTCAAAGCAAGCCCGTAGCATAAGAGAATAATATCTTGCCTTATATTTTAGGTTTTTATAATCTATATACCAAGATATCTTTCCATCCTCCGGCATAAACATATATTCAAACATTCTAGCCCGATCTTCTGTAGGAAATGTACGGGAATATTCATCAGCAAACCATATTGCTTTTTTACTTCCGTACGGTGTATATTCCATTCCCTTGTTCCTTATATGGTAGGTGTTAAAATAAGGCTCCTTAATACTGGATGGAAGTAATTTTTCCCAATTTCCCAGATAATCTGTTCCAGTCCTTCCTGAGACGTCCTGAATCTTATACTCGAAAGCATGAGAAAACTCGTGAGCTAAGGTCGAACATAATAATTCATTGGAACAAGAAGCATCTACCACCACACCTATTCTATCAGATCCAGTTAAAAAACAGAAACCTCCTATGCTTATTGTTTTATCGTTGATATCGGTAATCTTACCACCAAGATAAATGTTCAGTCCTCTTTTAACCCCTTTGTACATTTCCTGGGTCAACCCTTTAGGGAGTTGTTCAAGAAAGACTTTCAGGTACCTGATGCTATCATCAATCTGTTTGGCATCCGTTAGTGGAGCTACTTTTTTATCCGTATTAGTAACTATACACTTATCTCCATAGAATATCTTTATTCCATAGGTTTCATTTAATTCCTTTACCAGTGGGTTGCTTTCTTCTTCTTGCTTCCTTTCTCCATAAGTAACCTGACATTGTTCCGTTTTTCGCTGAGATACCAAATCATAGAGGTAGATTTCAATCTTTTCATCCTTTTGACTACTGATTAGGGCAAACCCGTTGTCCAATATCTTTACAGAGCCTAATAACATATCAGATGAAGAGGTAATTGTTCCAAGTATCTCCTCTGTACGAAGATTATAAAATGAGATAACATACGGTGTGGCATTGCTTGCAGTCACAAAAATACCCATAGAAAAATCTGCTGCATATTGCTGTTCATCATGTTTTTTTATTGTTATCTTTTGTGTCATGTCCTGAGATGGATACAGTGCTACCTCTTCTTCTGTCTCATTGTATAAAAACGGCCACAAAGCATAGTATTTTTCATCAGAGTCATCCTTGGTTTGATCTATTAGAAGTTCCGATGTACCATCATTGGGATCAATCAACAGGTAATTATTATAATCATTACTGACTATACATCCCTGATTGGTTTCCTTAACCAGTTGATTATAGCCACTACCTGTATAAACCACTTTAGATTTTCCAGTAGAGAAATTGTATACCAAGATCTCTCCCTGCTCATTATCATATATCTCATATTTTCCATCTAGTGTAACATAAGATAAACCATAACAACCCTTATCCTCAGCCTTACGAACTACTGTAGGGTTACCTGACGTATCATAGAAGGTTGTTTCCAGATTACTCTGGACAATGGTCCAGACGCCTCCATCCAGGAAGCGTCCATTCTTGATATAATCGCCTTGCTCCTTTATCTTACTCAAAAGCTTGCCATTGTTAATATTAAATAATAGCTCTTCCCCAAGCATTGGATCTACACAGAACATAACATCATTTTCTACAGAAAGATCAGTTATGCTCTGCATATTCCCTAAATCAATTTTTAATCTGTATAGGTTCTCTGTCTCCGTTTTTTCTGCACAGGATGGTAGAACAGCCTGCTTCGGTAGAGACTCTACCCCATACTTACTATAGAAATCTTCTTCAGTCTCTTTTGTTGGAAGAGATGATGGTGCCGTGGTCTGCGAAGGAGCCACTGTTTTCGTAGGTGTATCAGTATGTACTTTGACTTTTGGTGTATCTATCCCGTCATTATCCTCAGTTTTATTATTAGATGTAGAACAGTCAGTAAAAGTCAATAACAATATCCATAGACACACAATAAGTATTCTTCGATATTTCATAATTCTTCCTCCTTTAAAATATAGATTTATCCTTTGTATCCGCATATTATATATTACATGTTACCCCTATAATAGACACAATAAAAGAGATAGACTCTTATTTCTTTCTTAAGTTCATAAATATAATAAAAAACTGGCTTAAGGACATACATCCTCAAACCAGCTTATCATTATATATTTATTTTTTTGATTACTGCATTTAAATCGTCGATTTGTTCTGAGTAATCAATCTCAAATGCTTCCGTCACTGCCTTCGTAAACATCTCCAAATCTTCCTGTAATTTAAACGCTTTTGGTGTTAAATAACATATTCGATATACATCACCAGTAATCTTTTCAATAAACCTTTCATCACTAATTTTCTTAATTCCAAAAAGCTCCGTAGTATAATTTCTATCAGAAGCACACAACATAAAATAATTCCTTCCAGCTTGAACAAATTCCTGATAGAGCATAGCCAATCCTAACTCACCATACTCCTGCATCTCTTGATATCCCATGTTATCTATATCTCTCTTTATCTCTTTAGCAACATTCTTAACACCAAAGAGAGAATTAGTTTTTTGGGAATAGAATTCTAAATCTAACCATAGTTTCATAAAATTATCCATCGATGGCTTTCCATTATTCCGAGATACACTGCCATAACGATATTCCCAAAGCTTTAAGCGAAGTCTATTTTCTTCGCTATCCTCTTCCCCTAATGCTTCTTCCAACAGTTTATAACGTCTATCTCCAGAAATAGGTTCATAAAAACTGTCTGGCCAAGGCAATTCCATTATTTTATTTCTTTTACCATTCTGATACATAGGCTCACTCCATATACTTTTGATTTCATTTGTTATATCAATTTTAACACAGTTAGAATGTGAATACAATAACTAACAGATTCTAGGCAGGCCTTCTACCTCCTGGAGAGTCGAAGTGCCACTTCTGCTTGATTCTTTGGCAAAACTGCAATGAATTGACCTTCGTTGCCCATGTACAAAGGATTCAGACCAAGAATAGAACAAAAGCCCCTGACCTGAGGACTAATTGGAAGAAAGACATCCTCTTCCACCATAAAGCAGTATTTGCCATTGAAGTAGCAATCAGATCAAGTTCCTCAATGGAAGCTCCTTCTTCTATAATAAATCCGCAGGTCAAATATTGCGGTATTAATTATTACATATTTTTTTATTATATCTCAGTTTCCCCCTTTCCTACATTTCGACCCACTTCAATATGTATGTTTTCTACATCTTATAAGAAAATTTCATATAACAACACAGAAACTGACCCCAGTCGTTAGATTCTTTGTCTAACTTTTGGCAGTCAGTTCCATAATCATACAGGTGATATTTTTCCTTACCTTACCACCTGCAAATACATCAAATGCATCCTCTTACTATACAAATAAGCACCATCTAATACCATATTTATCAATCAAATCTACCATTAGTGAAGTATATTCACAGGGTGCAAGTGGTATCAGGATTGTAGCATCCTCTTTTAACACCTCATATACTTTTTTCACCTTTTCTTCGTTACCTTCTCCATAATGCAAACTAAACTGCATTACGTTTCCTGTAACCGTTTTCTCACTATGTATGGTGTCTTCTGACTTTCGTTCAGCGATAGCTAAAATATTTCCCTGAATATCCAGTTCTGAATGAAAAAACGTTCCATCTTCATTATAATAACTACTGATGAGAATAGCATCAAAAGCCTTTTGATAAAGAGCTACCGCTTCCTTACTTCCTATAACATATGCCTGCATCATTGATCTTTTCATAAAGAGACCTCCCTATTAAGTAGTAATAACACCATCTTTTAAGTTAAAAACTCGATTACCATAGTCCGCAGATTCCTTGGAGTGAGTTACCTGAATAATTCAATAACTAACAGATTCTAGGCAGGCCTTCTCCCTGCAACACATCAACATGAATCACTCCACCAAGTTTTGTATGCATTTGCACCCCAGCCTTAGACACAACACTGCCAATGATTGCGGCCTTTTCATAGCCTTCTACCTCCTGGAGAGCCAAAAGTGCCAGTTCTGCCTGATTCTTTGGCACAACTGCAATAAATTTGCCTTCG
This sequence comes from Bacillota bacterium, assembly GCA_023411225.1. Classification (GTDB taxonomy): domain Bacteria; phylum Bacillota; class Clostridia; order Lachnospirales; family Lachnospiraceae; genus KM106-2. Next base: position 14,768 of record JAEYPA010000163.1, on the reverse strand, counting down.
TTGCCCATATACAATGGATTCAGACCAAGAATAGAACAAAAGCCCCTGACCTGTGAGCTGATTGGAAGTAACTCTTCCTCGATTACCATTCCTTTTCCAGACCCTTTACAAAACTCATTTAATATAGTTCCAAGTCCACCTCGCGTCACATCTCTCATTGCCTTAATCTTTATTCCAGCCTGAAATAAGGCTTCTACACCAGCCTTTAGCACCTTGCAATCACTGGTGATTGAATTATTAATATGCATGCGGCTGCTTAATATAGTGGCATGATGGTCCCCTAGCGTGCCTGATAATAAAACGACATCCTCTTCCTCTATAGAATCCACAGAAAGTGCTCTATCCTCCGGTACAAAACCTACTCCCGTAGTATTAATATAGATGCCACCTTTTCCTTCTATTACCTTTGTATCCCCTGCTACTATAGTAATTCCAGCCTCTCTGGCAGTACTTGCCATTGAAGCTGCAATCAGATCAAGTTCCTCAATGGAAGCGCCCTCCTCTATAATAAATCCACAGGTCAGATATTGCGGCACCGCACCGGACATTAAAAGATCATTCACAGTACCACATACCGATAATTTTCCTATATCTCCACCGGGAAAAATCCGAGGTGTCACAACAAAACTATCTGTTGTAATTGCTATTTTCCCACTGGAAGGTACTACGGCAGAATCCTCCATCTTATTTAAGATTTTATTATGAAAATGTTTGGCAAACACTTCTGTCACAAGCTGATTAGTAGCACTCCCACCACTTCCGTGCGCTGCTGTAATAATCATTTATCTTCCTCCTCTCTTGTAACAATTACAAGTTCCTTCCTGGGATACCATACACGCACCTACAGGATGCTCTGGTGTACAGTCACCCCGTTTATATAATAGACAATCTGTCGGCAGTGCTTTTCCAAGCAGAATCTGATTACAGATACATACAGATTCCAGTGCCTTTCTCGCCGTTTCTTCCTTCGTATTCTTCTGTTTATCCCTATCAATAATTTCCTGTAATTCTTGTTCTACCGTAAATTGCTTATATTCCTCTCGAATCTTAAGTCCAGAAGCCGGTATAACTCCGATTCCTCTCCAATCGGCATCACAAGGTTCAAAATAATTAGTCACCAGACTTTTAGCAATCTCATTACCGTCTTCTGTCACAACCTCCTGATACAGATTAATTACCTTATTCGTTCCCTTAAGCTTTACCAACAGGTACAAGGCCGATACAATCTGCTCCACATCAAACCCCGCTACAACAAAGGGCATTCCATAGGTTTCTGCCAGGGCCACATACTCCGTAGTCCCGGTAATGGTGCATACGTGGCCGGGTGCCAGGAAACCTGTTATTCTCGTGTTCTCCTTGCATATATACCCAATCGCTTCAGGCATGGTCTTTAGGGCAGTAAGTAGTTTAAGATTCGTTAACTTTTTTTCTATTGCCTCTTGTAGAATCATGGCATAGATTGGTGTAGTTGTTTCAAACCCAACTGCTGCAAATACATAGGTAACCTCCGGATGTTCCATAGCCATTGTCAGAATATCAAATGGAGAATAAATCATGGTAACATTACCACCTTCTGCCATGACTTCTTTCAGACATTGTGTTGTTCCGGGTACTCTTAGCATATCACCAAAAGATACTACACAGGTATTCTTCCTTTTTGCCAGATTGCATAGGATATCAATATATTCCGGACTTGTCACACATACAGGACATCCCGGGCCGGATACTAAGGATATTCTATCAGATAGCAGACTCTTTATTCCCATTGCCGCAATGGCTCCTGTATGAGTTCCGCATACTTCCATAAAAGTGATCGGTTCCCCATCATAGGTTCCTAGTACTTGTACCATTTCTTCCAAAGTCTTCATTCATTGCCTCACATTTGTTCATTTATATCGAATCAAGGGTCTCAATTTCATCCAATAATTCCATTAGTTGCTGATGTTCAAAAGAAGTCATTTTCTGTAGTATACAGCCTGCATGGACAAGTACACGATCTCCTACCTGAATAGGTACAAGGCCGCATTTCGCTTCAATAACATTACCTGAATAATCAACCCAAGCTACAGAGCCTTCTATCTTTATTACAATCCCCGGTACTGCAATACACATTACTCCTACCTCCTTTTTCTTACCATTGTCCAACATATAATTGTCCAAGGGCTATTCCACCATCACCACATGGCACCTTTTCATTAATTAAGACCTGAAAACCATCAGTCTCTAATTGCACGATTGTATTTTCTAATAAAATACGGTTGACAAAGACACCTCCACTTAAAGCAACACTGTTTAGTCCGGACTCTTCTCGAAGGAGACGACACATGTGTCTGGTCATATCTACCACCCAATAATGAAACGATAATGCCAAGTCACATACATTCTTCTTATCCTCCACTGCCTGATAAAGAATTCTAATTAGGTTTCTTTGATCGACACAATACATGCCATCCAAGCTTACTATTTCTACAGGAAAATGCATTATATGCTCTTTATTGCCCTGCCAGGCAGCTGTCTCCAGCGCAATAGCGCATTCCCCTTCATAACTATTATACTGACAGAGATTTAGAATTGCTGCCACTGCATCAAAGAGACGTCCCATGCTACTGCAGGCAACGGTATTTATCTTAGCATCCATTGCTGAAGAAAGCAGAGAAAATTGGGGAGTATCCAGTGTAATACCGGCAGCATGCAGATGACAAGCCGCCATAACGGAAGCATTGACCGCTGCATTGTCATAACCTACAACAGAAACATAGGAAAGATGCCCCAGGCGTGTATAATGCTGCTTGCTGCATATTAAGAACTCACTTCCCCATACAGCTTTATCCTCTCCAAGACCGGTTCCATCAAAGGCAATCCCAATGACTTCATGAACCTTATGCTCAGCCATTACAGAAGCAATATGAGCGTGATGATGCTGCACCTTCTTAACAGGCTCTGTAAGGGAGTGGCCAGGGTCCATTTCATCTATCCATTCATATGTCATTTTGTGTGAATAATAACCCTCATGATAATCTACAAGGAAGTTCTTTGGCTGAAACTGAAAGAGAGATTTCATGTGGTCACGATTCCACCTGTACATCTTATCATTACCGACTTGCTCCAAATCCCCTATATATTGAGAAAGATAGGCATCTCCATCACGACAATATCCAAATACTGCTTTAAGATCCCCTCCTGCGGCAAATTGTTCTCCTTCCTTATCGCTTATGGAGATGACCGAGGGAACGTAGCCTCTCGCCCTTCGAATCAGCTGTGTTCTTCCGGCAACTATCTGAACGACAGAATCATCCATTGACACATAAATAGGTCTGGTATGATACAAGATACCATTTAGCTTAGAGGATATGTCTATTACACTTTTATCCTCCCAAAGAATCGGTTCATTCGTTATATTGCCACTTGTAAATACCAGTGGTCCACAAGCATCCAGTAAAAGACATTGAATTGCGGTATAAGGAAGAAAAGCCCCTAGATACAAGCTTTCTTTATAAACCTCTTTACATATATTCTCTGCCACAAGTTCTGTATTCCTTCTTTTTAGTAAGACAATCGGTCTTTCTTTTGACAAAAGCATCTGTTCCTCGACAGGTGTTACATCACAATAGCTTGTAATTTGCTCCATGGAACGAAACATGACCGCAAATGGTTTTCTATCCCTTTGTTTAATCTGACGTAATTGATCCACCGCAGCACTACTTCCCGGTTTACAGACAAAATGATAGCCCCCTATTCCCTTTACTGCTATCACGCCTCCATATTCTAGGGCAGAAATGGCATTCAAAAGAGCATGTTCTCTTCGTGCTGTTTCATTCGTTCCCTCTGTATAAAATAGCAATTCTGGCCCACAGTCCATACAGCTAATGGTCTGCGCATGCACTCTTAAAGGATTACCTGTCTTGTCCCATCCACTATATTCTTCCTCACATTTTTTACAAAGTGGATAACAATCCATGGTCGTGTCAAAGCGATCATAGGGCAGGGCCTTTATGATAGAATACCTTGGACCACATTGTACACAACTAATAAATGGGTGACGATACCTTCGATTCGATTTCTCATATAGCTCTTTTTCACAATTTGGACAAATTGGCAGATCCACTCCAACCTGAATAAAAGGCTTCGTCTGAACCATACTTAATTGGTCTTCCTCAAACATTTTCTCTTTACTATCTATAATCAAAAAATCCTCCATAGAGATAAAAGGGATTTCTTTGTATTCCAAATGATCAATTATGGCACCATAAGGTGGACACTTCTTAATTTTGTCTACAAATAAAGAAAGCTGGCCTTTACTGCCAGTTGTAAGAATTTGAACACAACCTTTTTCATTCTTCACCTTTCCTACAACTGCCAGCTCATTTGCCAGACGCTTTATAAATGGGCGAAATCCAACGCCTTGTACAACTCCATATACAATTATCCAATAGGTATATTGTTTACTCATATAGCCTCTATACTTTCGATCGCCATTTCCTTTCCAACTTCGCTTGGAATACCCTCTGTATTACAGTGTGGACATTTAAAATCAAATGGTTTTCTTGCAAATAACTCCTTGCAATTCGGACATCTAAGCATGGTCTTAACCGGTGTCACATGAATCGTTGCCCCTTCACAGATGGTCCCTACTGCTGCCTCTTCAAAATGAAGGGCTATGGTCTCTCCTGAAAATCCTGAGCTATCTCCGATTACCAGATTAATCTTTGTAACCTTTGTTTTCCCCTGCTTCCTAGCCTCTTCGATAGCATGTTCAATGATATGAATTGCTTTATGATACTCATGCATAACTAATCACTACTTCCTTTCTATTGTAACTTTGAATCCTCTTCTTCATTGGCTACTTTTCCCTGTTCATACCGATCCCAATACTTTTTCACCTTGGGAGAAGTGTATTGTTCCTTCATTACCAGGCATTTTTTAGGACAAACATCGACACATAATCCACAGGCAAGGCATCCAAAACGCTCAATCTCCCATGTTTTTTCCGTTCGATTTACCTGAATACAGGAAGTTGGACATCGTTTCGAACATATTCCACAAAAGATACATAATTCCACTTCGTTATGTATATGTCCCCTAGCCCCTGGTTTCACTTCCATAGGAACCTTTGGATATAATCTTGTTACAGGTTTGGAAAATAAATTATGAAAGGCAATTCTAGCAAAATTCATTAGTTTCATCTTATCACCTCTCTGTACAACTGATACATGGATCTATTGTTAAAATCAAGATAGGTACGTCTGCCAAATCTGAGCCCTTTAAGGTCTCTAGCATAGCAGGAAGGTTTGCAAAAGTAGGGGTTCTTACCCGCATACGGTCCAGAAACTTCGTACCATTTCCTTTGCTATAGTAGATAACCTCTCCTCTAGGTTGCTCCAGTCTTGCGAAGAATTCACCATTTGGAGTTCCTTTAACTACAGCACTAATCTCTCCTCTAGGTATCTTACCAATCGCCTCTTCAATTAATGCTATGGATTGGAATATCTCCTTTATTCGAACGTCACAACGGGCATAGCTGTCTCCCACTTCTGATACAATTGGTGCAAATTCCAATTGACCATAGGCTGCATATCCGGTCTGGCGAATATCTGCCTTAATTCCGCTTGCTCGTGCCATAGGTCCAACAGCACCTAGATCATATGCCTGCTGTTTTGTTAGTAAGCCAACACCTTGTAATCTGGTATTCACAGAATAATCAGACAGGAATACCTTGGCAATACCTTCTATTTCCTTCTTCATATCTTTTAACACCGATAAGAACAGAGTAAGCATCTCCTCGTCCATATCCCTGCGAACACCGCCAATTTTATTAACTGAAAATATAACACGACCACCTGTGGAATATTCGAACATATCCAGTACTTTCTCTCGTAATCTCCAAGACTGCATAAATAAACTCTCGAATCCAAAGGCATCAGCAAGTAGCCCAAGCCATAATAGGTGACTATGAATCCGTGATAACTCAGACCAAATAACCCGTAAATAGTTGGCTCTCTCGGGTACCTCTACCTTCATAATCTCTTCAATGGATTGACAGTAACCCATACCATGCATAAAACTGCAAATCCCACAAATTCGTTCTGCAACATAAACATAGTCTATGTAATCTCTCTTTTCCACCAACTTTTCTAACCCTCTATGAACAAATCCTATAGAAGGAATCGCTTCTATTACCTTTTCATCTTCCAGCACCAAATCTAAATGAATTGGTTCAGGAAGTACAGGATGCTGTGGTCCAAATGGTACAATAGTTCTTTGCGACATAGCTTTACTCTCCTTTTGGTGTGTTAAATGGAGTTTTTACCGCTGTACGATAAAAATTACCTTGGTAATCCAGTGAAATCATAGTAATCTTAATGCCAAACAAATCCTTCATTTCGTTCTCATATAAAAATGCATAACTATAGATGCTGCTAATACTTGTAACCTCATCCTCTGGTTGTATTTGAATACGAACCGCCTCTAAGTGATTATGTAAATCAAAAGAATAGGTAAGCTCAAAGCCTTCTGTTAGTTTTGTAGCACATATTTGCACCAAACGATATCCATCATGCTTATAATGCAATGTTTCCGTAATCAATTTATCTCTATCAACGAGTTTAATTATCTGTTCCATCTATAGCTTGATACCTTCTTTCTCCTTTAAAATACCGATTGCCTTTACAATGCCATCTATAATGGCTTCCGGTCTTGCCGCACATCCTGGAACATACACATCTACAGGAATTACTTGGTCTACACCACCGATGATATTATAACAATCCTTAAATACACCGCCATTACAAGCACAAATACCAATTGCAACAACCACCTTAGGCTCTGGCATCTGATTGTAAATCTGCTGTACAACCTCTTTGTTCTGTGTATTCACTCCACCAGTAACAAGGAAGATATCTGCATGCTTTGGGTTTCCTGTATTTACTATACCAAAACGTTCTGCATCATAGACAGGGGTTAGACAAGCCAGTACTTCTATATCGCAGCCATTACAGCTGGAACCGTCATAATGAATAACCCAAGGAGATTTTGAAATAAACGACATAATATTCCTCCCAAGTTTCTACTCTATATTAAATAATTAAGGATTAGAAGGTTGGTCATACCGAGTACAACTGCTACTAACCATGTAATCTGTAACATATACAGCCATTTCATTCTGGCACACGTAATATCTATGATAATTTCAAAGAAATATGCGATGAAGCAAGCTATTATCCCAATTACCAAAGAGGAAAGGCTAGAAGCTCCAAAGAATAAAATTACCACTCCTAACAAGAGAATTGTTTCATACCAATGGGCAATCTCGGTAATCCCTAGTACTCGGCCTGAAAATTCTACGGTTGTCCCCTTCACCATTTCCTGATGGGCATGATGGGAAGTGCTGAAATCAAATGGTGATTTTCTGAACTTTATTGTTAAAATAAATAGGAATCCTACAAACATACCTGGTAAATAGCGCAACAGTGGTTCATTACTTATTAAGATGTCTTCCACACTAAAGCTGCCTGTTGCCTTATAAAAACCAATGGCAACCAATAATAACATTGGCTCGTAGGAAACCATTTGTATCAACTCTCTCTGGGCTCCCATTGTTGCGTAAGGAGAATTAGAGGAACAAGATGCCATAATCAGATAGATTTCTGCCAAAGTTAGGGCAAATAATACCAGTAGAATATCTCCACCTGCAAAGAACAAGCCACCTGTAAATACAATAAACACAAGGTATCCGATAATGAAGAAGTTCTGCAGATTATTCACTACCACTTTATCTTTACCAAATAACTTAGAAACATCATAAAATGGCTGTAATATAGGAGGCCCTACTCTTCCCTCTAGCCGTGCTGTAAGCTTGCGGTCCAATCCTTGTAATAAGCCACCCACAAAAGGTCCTAATAAAACAAAAGTAAGTATAGAAAATAATTTTATCGTCCCTGCTCCCATTACAATACTCCTCCAACTCCGACGATGATTAGAATTGCAATAAAAAATCCACTACATATAATTGCAGGCTTCAATAATCGCTTTTCTCCGACATAATCCTCTAGATACCAGTTTGCTAGATACATCTTTTTCTGTTCACCAAAGGAATCCTCAAAACTTCGATCATCCCCTTTATTTACCCCTGCCATATAAGATGGCACTATTTTGTTATGTTTACTAAAGGTAAGAAAACGAATGGCAAAAGGAATCACGGCAATGGTAGCAAGCATTAAACCCATTATATTTATATTGCCCTGTCGAATAACCGTTGGCGCTGTTGCACCAAATATATCTACCAGATATGGCTCAATTAAATTATCCGAAATGAGCGGGAACAACAAGCATAAAGAAACCATGATACTAGCTTGTGATAATAAGGAAAACCATTGATTTCCCTTCACTCTAGTAGGTATCCTCTCACTATTATGTAATACTGCAACTAATTTGCTAATCCACTTTGTCCAGTAGAACAAAGTAGCTGCGCTTCCAAAGATTAGGAAAAAGATAAGTAACATACTATCTGAATCCACAAAAGATTTTAAGGCGGCCCATTTTGAAATCAGCATTCCAAAAGGCGCTAAAAACATTCCTGCGATTCCTATAATCAAAACTAACGCCATCTCTGGCAACTTTACGATTAATCCATGCATGTCCTCAATATCTCTACTTCCTGTGATATTCTCTACAGCTCCTACTGATAAGAACATTAAGGATTTAGAAACTGCATGGAACACTACTAATAGTACAGCTGCCCAAATAGATTCTGTCGTTCCAACACCGGCACAGGCAGCGATGAGACCTAAGTTGGCAATGGTGGAGTATGCCAAAAGCTTTTTAGCATCACGTTGCGAAATGGCTAGCAAGGAAGCCATTACAAAGGTGAAGCCACCAATGGTGGTCACCAAGAATCCTGCTATGCTACCATGCATGGCAGGGGAAAGGCGAATTAGCAAATATACTCCCGCTTTCACCATAGTAGCCGAGTGAAGCAGAGCTGAGGATGGGGTAGGCGCTACCATTGCCCCTAAAAGCCATCTTGAGAAAGGAAGCTGAGCAGATTTAATCAGTGCCGCAAAGGCTAAAAATAATACCGGTATCAGAATTAGCTCAGGGCTCTCTTTACCTTGTTCAAGAATATCATTTAAGCCTAACATTCCAAACTTAGTGCTACAATAAGCAACTGCAATTGAAAAACCAATTCCCCCTAAAAGGTTCATCCATAAAGCTCGAAAAGAATTGGTTACTGCTTCTTCTGATTCTGTATACCCAATCAGTAAAAAGGAACAAAAGGTGGTAACCTCCCAGAAGAACAGCAACCACATTAACTGATTGGAAAATACAAGTCCAAACATAGCACCTAAGAACACAAAAAGCATACCTATAAAGAAGGAGCTTCTATCCTTTACCTCTTGATGATGGTTATGATATTGTTTCATATACCCTACTGCATAGATACAGATTAAGCAACCTACTACAGCAATGACTGTGCTCATAATAATTGACAGCTTATCTATATAAATGTGATATTCCATGGAGAGCTTTGTTTTGCCACTAAGCTCTAACCAAAGGATGATAGACATTTGGATTAAGGATAATATGGAAACATAGTATTTTCGTTTCTTTATACCAATATATATTATGTATATTCCTATCATGACCTCAATAAATAACATAATGATGTCGACCCATTCCGTATTATAAGCAAAAATATGTTTGGAAGGGACAAAAAAGTTCTGGGCTGCTAAAATTAGCGCCGTGGTCACAATGATTCCACTTGATACATACACCAGTAGTTTTTGTAACAGCTCCTTCTTACAGACACATAATAGCATACCTATAAGCACAGGAAAACAAACAAGAATTTCTATAAGTAACACAAGTAACAGCCTCTTTTCCACAATATTTAGCAAAAACAAAGTGATATATTGGAACATTTCACCATAAATTCTATCGAGATTATACATTTTATAGTTATAAATGTCAATGAAGTTAAAAAATCTTTACGGAATTGTTTTGAATTTTATCCAAAGAAAAAGTGTAGCCCTTTTGGGGACTACACGAATTCTTCTTCATAAACCACACCATCTATAATATTTACTGTTCGTCTGGCAGCCTTGGCCACATTTAAATCATGGGTAATCATAACAATAGTATTGCCTGCATCATTTAATCTCTGAAATAGCTTTAATACTTCTTTTCCACTAGTAGAATCTAATGCCCCTGTAGGCTCATCCGCTAAAAGGATGGCAGGTTTACTAATCAGGGCTCGAGCTATAGCTACTCTTTGTTGCTGCCCACCAGACAGTTCCGAGGGCTTATGACTGATTCGATCCGAAAGACCTATAAACTCAATGGTCTCCATACATTCTTCGACTGCTTCCTTATATCTCATCCCCCTAATAATCAGTGGCATTATTATGTTCTGTAGCACGGTATAAGTTGGAATCAGATGGTATTTTTGGAAGACAAAGCCGATTTCTTTATTACGTATCTCATAAAGTTGATTATCCTTTGCTTCATGAATGGCTATACCATCAAGATAATAGGTTCCACTATTCATAGTATCCATACAACCAATCAGGTTCATTAGGGTAGATTTGCCGGAACCGGATGGTCCAAGAATCGCCAGAAATTCACCCTTCTCCACGGTCAGACTTACGTCTTTAAGAACACGAAGCTCCTGTTCTCCCATGATATAACTTTTATTGACACCTTCCATTTGAATTAATTTGTTCATACCATTCTCCTAACCAACAATCCATATCTGTAATATGATATCGTTTCCGTTCTCATCTTTATCCAATAACAATTTTACATAATCTCCTGCTGCCAGTCTAGAAAAGGTTGTGACTGCACCTAGTTGAGTGGTAACATTTGTTTTTACAGGAATCATATATTCTACCTTCTCACCAGTCAGCTGATAGGTAGTGGCAGTTGAGGAATCCTTTGAGGAGTCTGAATCTTTCGAATTAGAACCCGGCATCTGTCCTCCTGGAAACTGACCATCTTCTCCTCCTGGAAACTGACCTCCCGGAAACTGACCATCTTCTCCTCCTGGAAACTGGTTTGGAACAGAGTCACCTTGAGAACCTTTAGAATCTGACGTAGTAGTCTGATAACTTTGCTTCGTCATACCGGAATCTTTTTTTCAGAGGCTCCTGAATTAGAATCTGTACCCTTATTAGGCCAATTTTCCGAACTGCCCCTTTTCCGATTGGTTCGTTCTTCTTTGACTACCTCTACCAGTGCAAGCTTCATATCATTTCCTGCAATGGATTCTATCTGTCCATATACATAAGATTGGTTTTTACCAAGGGTCTCCTTAGTAACATCCCTCTTATTCTTCCATATCATTATGCCTGTTATAGTCCCACCTACGGAAATCAGCACCAAGATTGCTATTATAATAGTTATTTTTGTCTTTTTCTTCATCCTATCACTCCTCACATAATGCTTCTACTGGCACAAGCTTTGATGCCTTAAGAGCAGGATAAAAACCAAATATCGTTCCGGTAATCACAGCAAATAACAATGCAATTGCAATTCCACCTCCTGAAAGGATCACCGTCATATTAAAATACTCAACAATCGGAGTGATGATATAGCTTAGAGCTACCCCTATGATTCCACCTACTATGCTGATTACACAAGATTCAACCAGGAATTCTAACAGGATGTATTTTTTTGAACAACCCATTGCCTTTAAAATGCCAATTTCTTTGGTCCGTTCTTTGATAGAGACAAAAAGTACGTTCATAATACCAATACCACCAACAATAAATACGATTACCGCCATAGCAAAAAGTAACATCGTCAAGGTCTTATTAGAAGCATTGGCTGCTTCCATCTTGCTTCCGGCATCGGAAATGGTGAATTCTGAATTAGGATAAGTCTCAGCTAGAACAGTTTTTACATCCTCTTTAATAGTATCGACAGTACTTAGATCAGATGCCACTAAGGTAATAGTTGGACTAATGGTAGAGGTCAGATATTTGGTACCGGTGGAATATGGGATAAATACTGTATCATCCGGACTGATACCTGAGGAAACTGAGCCCATAGCGGACAAAATACCATTCACGATATAAGGTCTGTTATCAATATAGATAGTCTCAGCATAAGCAGCCTCAGCACTGCCAAATATCTCAGTAGCAACATTGTAACCAAGTACACAAACCTTTTCTTTATTATTCTCGTTAGCAGCTGTAATAAAATCACCTACATACATGGATGTGTTACTCATTTGCTGATAGTTACTTAGTACACCTGCTATGGAATAAGAGGTCGCTTCCTCCAGTTCTCCTCCTTCCACATCCTGCTTGGTGGAATAAGAGATCGAGGCCTCACTAATACCTGGGACAAAGGTTTCCAGATCATCCATATCCTCCATGGTCAAAGTTATTCTCCGCCTATTCATTCTATCTTTGGCCGAGCCTCCCTGAGAGGGTCCAAAGCCCGGGAAACCACCCATGTCACCCATATTAGGCATGTTAGTATCTTTCCCAGAGAAGGTATTCCCTCCTAACTGATTTGAACTATTTGGAAAGGTACTCCTATCAAATTGTGTTTTATCACTGTTTTGACTTGTTGATTTGTCAGATCCATTACCATAGGTAATATCAATTGCTCCTGCATTAAGATTTTTAAACTGCTCCGCCACATCCTGTTCGCCACCTTTACCGATGGCAATTACCATAACAATGGTGGCTGCTCCTACAATAATACCAATGGAAGTAAGTACTACTTTGAATTTATTCTGAATCAGATTAAGCTTCACAAGACGTAATAATTCTGTCATTTTCATTAGCTATTCACCTTACTTTCAATAAGTACTGTGTCACCTTCTGATAATCCGCTTTTGATTTCAACGTTTTCACCATTGGAGAAGCCGGTAGTGACTTCTGTCCTAGTGACTGTTCCATCCTCCTTCTTCACATTGACATAGGATTTTACTCCCTCTGAGATAATGGCTTTGTTAGACACATAAAGAATATCCTTCACCTCTTTTGCAATAAAGGTGACATTGGCCGTCATACCGGTTAAAACCTTATCTGGTATAGAAGTCACATGTATGGTCACCGGATAACTGACAGTAGAACTAGAAGTAACAGCACTGCCAATTGCAGTTACCGTTCCTTGGTACATATTGTCACTATCACTGATAAATTCCACATTTACTCCATCCTCCAGATTCACAGCCGCTATGTCATCCTGTGTTACATTCACGCTTACTGTAACTGCTGTAACATCTGCAAACTGAACAATAGCCGTATCGGTAGAAAGGGTATCACCGGCTGTATATCCAATGTCTACTATACTTCCTCCATATGAGGAGCAAATGATGTTATCCGAAGAAACAAGAGTATCAAGATCCTTTAATTTTTCTTTGGCTTCCTTAAGCGTCTCTTCCGCTTCTTTTGTTGCACTGCCATATTGGGACATAGCAACATCATATATGGATTTAGCATTATCATAATTCACAAGAGCTAATTCATATGTTTGCTTTGCTTCCAACTTCTTAGCCGTTTCTTCACTTTGTGCCTGAGACAGCTGTGCCTTTAAATTACTTAATCTATTGGAATCCGTAGTATCTGCAATCTGATTTTTTAGGGAACTAATATTACTTTCAATTGAGTCAATGGTAGCATTATAGACAGATTTCGCTGTTTTCCCTTGAGCAATATTTAATTTATACTCGCTTTCTGCTGTTATCTTTATCTGTTTGTCGGTTACCTTGGCTTCTGATACAGCTAGTTCAGCGTTTTCCACGCTTTCCTCTAATAATTTTTTAGCTGCAGCCACGGAATCTGTTGTCAGACTCATAAGTTTATCTCCTACTGCCACATTTTGACCTACCATTACATACACAGTGTCTACAACGAGACATCCTTCCGTATTAGAAGAACTGCTTTCGGAACCAAAGGATGAAGAAGAGCCTTGGTTTAAACTGTTTTCATTGGAACTGCCGAGAGCAGACGGGCCGGAGGAGCCACTTACAGCACCAGAATTATTGGTTCCACTGGAACCATTACTATTGGAATCTCCAGAGCTGCTTGAGCTATTGGAGCTACTGGAGCTATTAGAAGTAACCGCAGATAAATCCAAATCGTAGGTCATTGCATTGGTTCCCACTGTAACAGAACCGCTCTCAGTGACACCTGCTGTAATATTACCCTTTTCTACTTTTGTCTCCTTCGTTACTATTGCTTTGTCTTCTGTTACATTTTTAGCTATCAAACCAAAAGAAATTGATACAACAGAAACTATTACTACGACCGCAACAATAATCTTTATCTTCTTATTTTTCATTTTGTACTCCTTTCTGGTCTATTCATGGAGAACTCACCAAAATATACAGATAGTGAATCTGAAGTCGAAATGGTGGTTCCATCTTCTATTGCTAACTGCACCACAACATCGTATGTTGCATTGGTCATACTCTCAGTAGATGGCTTTGATGCAATTTCCTTAATTGTGCCGGAATATCTTCCTGATGAGGAAGTATCCATTACCATTGCACTGTCTCCTACATTTAAGGTCCCTATGTCCTCCTGACTCACTGCTACTGTAACTGAAACTGAAGTATTATTGATATAGGCAATTGGAGCCTTTCCGTTCATGATCATATCACCCTCAGTATAGTTTACAGAAGCAATCTCACCACTTTGATTTGCAATAAACTGATACTTAGAAAACGCTTTTGTCAGATTATCCAGATTCTCCTTAGCTGAATTGTAAGCATCCTTATAAGTCTTCAAAGATTCATCCAAAGTGGCAATTATCTT